>NZ_BAAGSM010000035.1:0-71222 GCF_054782435.1 Nocardia thraciensis | reverse complement strand
GGGTGGTCCCATGCTCATGGCAAAAACGGCTCCGAAGTGGTCCCTTCCTCCTGGCAGCCGACAGGGATCGGACGAGATCGCGTCCCGAATAGCGGGTCTTCCCTCACTAGAAGAGCCGGGCGACTGAGGCACCACGGCCACCGAGGTCGTCTGCCTGTACCAGCAACTACCGAACTGACCCGCGCGGTCGATCATCAAGAAAGGCAACGAGATTACTGGCTAGGCTGTCGCTCAGTGCATACCGCCGCATCGGCCCGTCGACAACTAGGAACCGTCGCTGCCCGGGGTGTCACCTGCCTGGTCGGTGCGTGTGGCGTTGATGGCCTGGGCGTCGGCGAGTTGGTCTTCGAGGGAGATGATGCGGCAGGCCGCTTCGAGGGGGGTGCCGTGGTCGACCAGTTCGCGGGCGCGGGCGGCCAAGCGCAGCTGGCGGCGGGAGTAGCGGCGGTGCCCGCCCGGTGAGCGTTGCGGGGTGATCAGTTTCGCCTCATCGAGGCTGCGCAGGAAGGCCTGCGTGGTGCCGAGCATGTCTGCGGCGCGGCCCATGGTGTAGGCGGGGTACTCGTCGTCGTCGAACTTCTCGTCCGTGGTCGGGGATTCAGAAATCGTGCAGCCTCCATGCGGCGAAGGCCCCGGCACCGTCACACGGCGCCGGGGCACGAGGGGGACTAATTAGTGTCGGATTTGTCACCTGACGCCGAGTGAGCGCCCGCACTACATACCGTGGGCGACCCGGCGGCAACCACTCCCTTCTCTTCACGCGGCGACCAGTACTTCCTTCTTTGCAGCAAATTCATGTGCTGGCCCGGCGGGCGGCGGGACCGCGATACTCGCCGGTCCCGTGGCCGCGCCCGCCAGTTCTACCTCCACGGGTAGTTCATCATCTCCCGTGCCATCTGGACACTTCGTACCCTGCCAACACCACATAAGCTAGCTCAGTGCTTGGCGAATGTCTACTGTCATGGCTACAGAATTTCTGCGGCCCCCTCCGGAACTCCTGTTTCCCAGGTTGGGGACGTAGCCGAGGGGCGACACGGCCGAAGGGGTATGGCATGCTGTGTGTCGAGGACGGGTTGTTGCAGTGATCGCCCGACTCACGACAGGAAGTCACGAAAAGTACATGTCACAAGGCACCGTGAAGTGGTTCAACGGCGAAAAGGGTTTCGGGTTCATCGCGCAGGATGCGGGCGGCCCCGACGTTTTCGTCCACTACTCCGAGATCTCCGGCTCCGGCTTCAAGTCCCTCGATGAGGGCCAGCGGGTCGAGTTCGAGATCGGCCAAGGCCAGAAGGGCCCGCAGGCCCAGAGCGTCCGCGCTATCTGAGCGCCCGCAACACCGTCGAAGCCCGCGCGATCCGCGCGGGCTTCCGCATTCAACCAGCGCCTACCGCCCAGTCAGCTCGGCGACTACCGGGGCGAACCGCTCGGCGAAGTCGGCGCCGAAAATGAAGTAGGAGAAGCCGATTTCGGCACGGCGCCGCTGGATCTCCTCGGCGGCGGCCGCCGGATCCTCCGGCAGTGCGGTCAGGGCATCGGCCGCGTGCACCGCGGCGGTGTCGGCATCGGGCGGCGCCATGTGCGCCGCGACGGAGTCGCCGACCACTGGCACGGCGAGCGCCAGCTCGATATTCAGGTCGTCGCGGAAATCTGTTGTCAGCCGGGCGATTTCGGCCCGAGGCTGATACAGCAGCGGGAAGGTGACCGTGTCCGCGACCTCGGCCGCCAATGCCCGGGCCTTCGGGCCGTATACGGCCATCGCCACGGGTGTGTGCCGGTCGGGGCCGTCGAAATCTCGCAGCGCCCTGACGGTTTCGCGGATCTGCGTCAGCCGCTCGCCCGGCGGTACCGCCGACATGCCCTTGTCGCGGAGTTCATCGTCGATGCCCGGTCGGCCGGTGCCGATGCCCATCTCGAAGCGGCCGTCGGTCAGCAGCGACAGCGAATGCGCCTCCCACGCCGTGAGCCAGAGCGGGCGAAAGGGCGAGGCGTACACCCACGAGCTCACTCGGAGGTCGGTCTCGGCCGCGACGGTGGCCAGCATGGGGCCGGGCGCGGGTTGGGAGAGCGGGAAGTCGGGCACCAGCAACGTCGAGTAGCCGCTGTCGGCTATGCGGCGCACGCGGTCTCGCCACGTCGGCAGGTCGGTCATGAGCGGGGCGACGACCCCGAATCGAAACGGTCTCGTCACGGTTGCCTCCTCTCGACGACCGGGCCGTGTGGATGCGCGAGATCGTAAGCGCGGGAGAGCTTCTGGGGGACGACCATGCGCCAGGCATCGACGACGAATTCCCGGGCCTCCGCCGGGTCCAGGGCCGCGAGGTCGGAGCGGATCCAGTTGAACCGCATATCCGACGGCGACGGCATCCGAAATTTGTGCGGCTCGCTCGCGACCAGCGCCGCCCGCTCCTCCTTGGGGAACGCGAACTCCATCACGGTCTCGTCGCGGGAGAATGCCACATAGACGATCTGCTTGACGCGAAACTTCAACCTGCCCCGCACATAGACCCGATACGAGCGCTCCAACTCCGACCCCAGTGGGCTGACGTCCTCGATCACGGCCATGTACGGAATCCTCTCGTCTCTCCAATGAAATGGACGAGGGAGCCACCTGGAATTCATCGGTGCCGTCCGGCCGGATGTCGCGTCAACCACGATCTCACCGACGCGCAGTGGACGCGCTCGAGGGCCGGCTGGTTGCGGCGCAAGAAGCTCGACGAACGCGAATTCCTCCTGCGCCATTGCGAAATCTCAACCGAACTGACTACCCGGTTCGCCTAGGGGTGCGGGGCCGGGGTGGCGCACGACCTACGCCTGAATGACCTCGATTCCGACCAGGGCGTTCAGGGAGTCGCAGCTGGCCCAGGACTGGTTTTGCCCGTAGTGTGCCGGGCCGTATTTCCAATAGAGGAAAGGTACGGGCCATGCGACGCAGGTGAGTTTCACCTGGTGCCAGGTCGGCAGTTCACACGTGGACATGCCGCCGGTATTGAAAATGTTGTAAACGTGACAATTGGCTTCCCACACCGGTACGTCGGCCTGGGCTACACCGCTGCCGACCAGTGTGGTCGCCGCGGCCGCGGTGGCAACAAAGGCGCCGGCCGCGATTCGCTTCGCAGAAAACATCACGAACCTCCTGAATGAGTGATGCCCGGCACATCGCACGGAGGTAGCCGAAGTGTTACCGCCAGCCATCGATGTGGGCCGGAGTGTCGCGTCGGCGATCCAGAATCCAGCAAAGCAATGAGCAGGTCGTCGCACCCTTTCCATCCTCTGACCATCCCGTACCTGCTGGGCCGCGCGGGCGGGGCTACGCCTCGTCTCCGATCGTCAGCAGACGTGCGTATCGGCCCATGAATTCGTCGAACAGGTAGCGCGCTTTCGGGCGGATGACCACCGCGAGGCATTGGGTGTCGAGGCCCATCGGCGGCGCTTCGGGCTGTGACCAGACGGCGGCGAATTCGCCGTGCGTGCCGATCAGGACGAGTTTCTCGGCGGTCGGCGTGCGTGTCGCGGGCACTCGCTCGGCCGAGATGCCGAGGGTCGTGAGGACCGGCGCGAACGTCTGTCGGTAGTCGTCTGCCGTCGCGGCGTCCGGGGTCATGATGTGGACGGGTCCGCGCTGGGCGACGTAGGTCCCGGCGAGCAACAGCATCGCCAGGGTCTGGTCCCGGGGTTCGAGGGCTTCGAAGTACCGGCCGATGCCCGCCTGTAGCGCCAGGTGCGCGGTGGTGACGTGCTCGGTGGCAAGCGGGATCCCCAGCGTTCTTCGCGACGCTTCGTGCAGGGCCAGGAAGGCGTGTTCGGATCGAGCCTTGTCGAAGTCTTCGGTGCTGAGCCATGGAATCTCTTGTGGCACAGGGCTTTCGGAGGCTCGAATGGGTGTGCCCGAGTCCCATGTCACGCCGCTGAGGTCGGTGCCCACCAGATTCGCGCCGGAGATGTCCGCGCCGACCAGGTTCGCGCCCGCCAGGTTCGCACCCGACAGGTTCGCGTCTTTGAGCGTCGACCCGGCCAACTGGGCGTCGAGCAGTTGCGTGCCCGTCAGGTCCGCGCCGGTGAGGTCGGCGTTTCCGAGATCGGTGTCGATCAGGTCCAGCCCGGCCAGCTTGGCGCCCGCAAGCCTGGCACCGGACAGCTTGGTGGCGAGCAGTTCCGCACGGGTCAGGTCGGAGTAGGTCAGGTCCGCGTCGGTGAGATCGGCCAGGCTCAGCACGGTATCCCGCAGCACCTGACCGCTGAGAATCGCCTTCGTCAGCGTCGCGCTGTTCAAGTTCGCGTCGGTGAGGTCCGCGTCGGTGAAGTCCGCGCCGGTGAGATTGGTTTTCATGAGTTTCGCGCCGTGCAGGTCCGCGCCGGTCAGCTGCGCGCCGGCCATATCCGCGAAGCTCAGCTCTGTGCCACTGAGAATCTGGTTCGTCAGGTTCACGCCCCGCAGATCGGCGCCGCGCAGGTCCGCGCCGGTGAGGTTCGCGCCCTCGAGCTTCGTATTGCGCAGGTCGGCGCCGTCGATCTTGGCACCGGTCAGATCGGCATCGGATAGGTCGGCGCGGTCGAGTAGCGCGTTCCGCAGGTCGGCGCCGCCGAGTTTCGCGCCGGAGAGGTTCGCGCCCATCAGGTCTCGACCCGTGAGGTCCCGGCCCGAGAGATCCGCGCCCGCAAGATCCGCACCCGTCGATTGCCTGTCGCCTGATTCTGTGCCGGGTGGCCTGTTGGTAGACCGCCGCCAGAATGTCATGGCCGTCCCTCTCGCTCGGACAGCTGAACCGACCTGTTCGGACAGCCGACCCGACGGTATACGACTTCGGCGCGAAGTGTGCGGGGTCCACGCCTCATTCGATGGAGCCGCCCGGGAAGACGACGCCGTTTTCGTATGCGAGAACGACCAATTGGGCGCGATCACGGGGCCGACAACTTGGTGAGCAGATGGCCGCGTCTCGACCGTCGCGACGCCGACATGGAGGACCTCGGCGATCTCGGCATCGGATCGCTCCACCGCCACCTGCCGGAGCACCTCGTGCTATCGATCGGTCAGTGCCGCAAGCGCATTCGGCCGGGTCGCCGGTATCTCGGGCTGCCGGGCGAAGGCGCTGATCAAGCGGCGGTGAGGTGCCGCTGTCGGATATGCCGTCGACCCGGTTCTTTCGGGATGGGGTCGTCGTTGACGACGGGTTCGGTTAATTCCCTTGGTGCATAGTGGGTTTCGATTCACGCCCGGGGACGCCAGTCATTCCTCCAGCTCCGCCGCGACTACGGCATCGAGTTCGGCGGCCGCCGTCAGCAAGGCCCGGGATCGCGCTCGGATGCTCGCGTCGCGGGCCCGCAGACCTGCCGAGATGTCGCCTCGGCGCGGGGTGTCGCGGAGTTCCGGCAGCAGCGACCGCAGATGCGTGATGCGGTAACCTGCCAATCGAAGTTGGTGCACGATCCGGGCGTCACGGACGTCATCCGGTGTGTAATTGCGTGTTCCGTGGCCGGCGCGGCCGGGCACCACCAATCCGACTGCGTCCCAGTGCCGTAGCGTCGAGGGCCGGACGCCCAGCGCCTCGGCCAGCTGCGAGATGTTCATCGCATCCGACGACCGCACATCGGCGATCGGTTCCTCGGCGATGGTCCGGGCCGCCGTCTCGGCGGCCGCGAGATCGCGGCGCTCCCGGTCGAGCCGTGCGTGCGCCGCATCCAGCAGGGCCAGCAGATCCGCGACCGGGCGCGAGTGCGCGGCGCGCATGATCTGCTTGGCCTCGACCGGACCGGTCCCCGCCGCCAGCGCCCGATAGGCCCGCGCGGCGCGCACATGGGACTCGTCATAGATCCGGTAGCCGCTGGAAGTACGCCCCGCGGGCGGCAGCACCCCGTCCCGCTCGAGATTGCGAATCTGCTGGACGGAGTACCCCGCGCGGTGCGCCACATCGACGGTTCGAAAATGGTGCGAGTTGCGACTTCTCACACGCCGACCTCCGAATTGTGGGCCAAAGTCTCTATAAGCACCTCAATGTAACGCTAGAACACATGAGTATCGACGAGATCATCGAGTTCATCGAGGCGCTCGGCGGGGTGCTGACGCTCCGGCCCGGGCCCGGCGACGGCGCCCCCGAGATCGCCTGGGGTGACGTGTTCTTCTACTACGCCCCCGACGGCCAGATGCCGACCACAGGCCAGCCGTTCGCGACGATCGTGACCAAGGACTACCCCGACGACACCACGTCCCGCCTGGACCGGCCCGGCGCCTTCCGCCTGAACATCAGCGCGGGCAAGGACGCCTTCACCGAGTGGACGGGCCACAGCCCCCGCGAAACCGCCACTGGGGACCCGAGTGTCGCCGACACCGTGGTCGCGCACCCGGTGTACGGGAGCGCGCGATGGCTGGCCGTGGTGAACCCCGGCCCAGCCACCGACACCCCGGCCCGGGAGTTGCTCCGCACGGCACACGACCGGGCCCGCTCACGGTACGAGCGCCGCGCCGAGTCGAGCCCCCACCAGGAGTAAGATCTGGCGGACTACCTTGCGCCAGAGCCGATTACCAGGTCTGGTCGACCACTCTGGCGTGGCGGTGGGTGGCCGGGGGTCACCGACCCACCGACAACTGCCGTGCTATTTCCAAGTGGTCGGGCACCAGCGGGCGCCCGTCCTCGATCTCCCAGAGGCAGTTCTGCAACACCCGGCCCAGCGTCCAGGCCCGCGCCCGCTCCCGGTCGAGCCCGAGCACATCGGTCATCGCGTCGAATCGCCACCGCACCTCGGCGGCGTCGAAGCTGTTGTCGATGGCAGGGAGGAGTTCGAATCCGGGGTCTCCGGCCAGCGGCTTCGGGTCGATGGCGAGCCAGGGCGCCCGGTCCGATGCCAGGACATTCTCGAAGTGCAGGTCCCAGTGCAGTAATCGGTCGCCGGGCTCGTCCAGAACCTCCCGCACCGCACCGGCGCACCGCTCGAGGAGCGCGCGATCGCCCGGGTCGCCGACTGCCACCAGCGCCCCCGGCAGGTCCGCCACCATCTGTGCCGCGATGTCACCGAGCCGCCGCGTCCCGGCGGGCGCCGTGACAGCGGTGAGCCGGGCGAGTAGTTCGGCGATGACGAGAACGGCCGTGCGGCCCTGTGCTTTTCCCGCGGCGGTCAGTGACGACAGCATGCGGGCGGAGTCGAGCCGCTCCAGCAGCAGCGTGCCCGTTTCGTCGTCGTAGTCGAGCAGGCGCACGGCGCCGTCACCGTTCCACAGGCGCAGCGCGACCGCTTCCCCCTCGCTTTCCTCGTCCAAGTGCTGGAATTTGAGTGCCGCGGCGGTGCCGTCGGCGCGCAGCACGGGCAGGACCAGCGCGGCCATGCCGTGCATCGGGGGCCCATCGACACGCAGCTCCCAGCGCCGCAGGAATTCCGGAATGCGCGCGGGCAGAGCGGCGATGAACGCTCGGCCGCCCGCACCCGCGTAGGTGTACTGGGACTCGATCAATCCGTCCGGAATGCGAATGTCGATCACTCCGGGGACCCTATCGGGGAGTGTCGATCACGGCACCGGATTTCGGCGGCCGCGCGGCCGCACACACCAGAAACCTTGGGGAGCAGGGGTTTACACTCCCCAAGGTTCTTCACACCGGATCAGCGTCCGGAGTGGCTGTGCTGGCCGCCGCGGGACTTGGCCTCGGTCGGCTGGGCGGCGGCGCCCTTCTTTCCTGCCTCCGAAGGGTCGGCGCTGTGCGCCTGGCCGAAGCTGCCGGTGCTGGCCCGGCCACCCTTGTGGGCCTGCTTGATGGTGTCCGGTCGATTGCCGAACTGGCCCGGATTCTTCGGGTTCGCCATCAGGTTCTCCTCTTTCCGGTTCTCTGCGTGAGCCTGGCAAGCGGCTCGTTACGCGAGTGCCCGGACGCCCGGAGGTCAAACGGGTGCTATCGGCGTTGCCTGCCGGACAGTCTCCACGCGGCGACGGCCAGCACCAGCGCGGCCGCCAGACCGCCGACGATCAGCACGGTCAGCAGGTTCTCGTTGTGGTCCTCCGCCGGGGCCGCGGCGGCCGAATCCCGTGGCGGCGGTGAGGCAACGGCCACATTGGTATTCGCGGATGCGGCGCTCTCGTCGGGAAGCGAGCCCACGCTCGCGCCGGAGGCCATCGCGAATCCGTAGTCCAGCAGGCGCGCCGCCTGTTCGGGTGGGCGAACGGGGCGCACGTCGGCCTGCAACAGCGTGACAACCAGCCGGTGGCCGTCGCGCTCGGCCGCGCTGACGAAGGTCTGGCGGGCGTCGTCGGTATATCCGGTCTTGCCGCCCAGCGTGCCCTCGTAGTCGTAGAGCAGGCGGTTGTCGTTGGCGATGGGGAAGCCGGGATGGTCCTCGTCGCCGGGAATCTGGGGGTTGGCGGGGAAGCCGGGGAAGTCGATCTGCTCGGTGTGGATCAACTCGGCGAACGTCGGGATGGACATGGCCTCGCGGAACAGCACGGCCATGTCGTAGGCGGAGGTGCTCATGCCCGGACCGTCCAGGCCGGACGGGGTCGCGGCGCGAGTGTCCAAGGCGTGCAACCGTTCCGCCAGCTCGTTCATCTTGGCTACGGTCGCCTTCTCGCCGCCGAGTTGGGTGGCGATGGCATGCGCGGCATCGTTGCCCGAGGCCATGATCAGACCCTGCATCAGCTGCCGGTTGGTGTAGCGACCGCCCGGCCCGATCCCGACCCGGGTGCCGTCGGCGTTCGCGTCCTCCTGCGTGCCGATCACCATCTTGTTCAGGTCGAGGCTACGCAGGGCCACCGCGGCCAGCAGCACCTTGATGGTCGACGCGGGGCGGTAGCGGCCGTGCGGGTCCTTCGCCGCCAGCACGCGCCCGGTATCGAGATCGGCGATCAGCCAGGCGGTGGCGGAGATATCGGGCGGCACCGGCCCGACGCCGTCGGGCAGCACCACGCCGCACGCGCCGAGCTTGTCACCGCCGACCGGCGACGACGGCACGGGCAGCGGTGACGGCGCGGTCTCGCCCGGCTCGGGCACCTCGGAGCTGTCGATCGCCGGTGGCGGCGCGGTCTTCTGCGGGCAGGCGTCGGTATTCGGCGTGGCGAACGGCGCCGTGGTGGGCGCGGGCGTGGCGGAGGCCGCGGGGGAGCCGACGGCGCCGATGCCGGTCAGAACCGTGGCGCCCATGAGCGCGGCTGCCAGCGCGGCGGCCGCGAACGATCGGGGACGGCGCAGGCGCCGGGACATGCACGTACTCATCACCTCGGAGCTTATGCGGCGGCGCGCCGGCGCGCTGCGAAGCGTCCCGCGGTTCGGCCCGAGCCGGTATTGACATATGATTCGAAATGAGAGTTACTATCAAAAACTAGTAGCAACCAAATGAGTGGGCATGTCATGAAAATGGACGCAAGCGGGCCCACCCGCCGGGAATGTGGGCGTGGGAGGGGATTCGGATGGTGAATCGAGCGGGTGAGGTCGCGGCGACCGAGACCGCGGCGGCAGGTGAGGGAGGCGGCAGGTCGCGGTGGCTGGCGCTCGCCGCCCTCGGTGTCGCCATGCTGACCATCGGCCTGGACACCACGGTGCTGGTGGTGGCGCTGCCCACCATGGCTGTTGACCTGAACGCGAATACCGCTGCGCTGCAATGGTTCACGACCGCGTACACGCTGGCGCTGGCCGGATTCATGCTCCCGGCGGGCGCTCTCGGAGATCGCTACGGCCGCAAGAGGTTCCTGCTCGGCGCGCTCGCGCTGTTCGGTGCCGCCTCGCTGTGGTGCGCGCTGGCGACGTCGTCCGGACAGCTCATCGCCGCGCGAGCGGTGCTGGGCATCGCGGCCGCGGCGATGATGCCGCTGTCGATGTCCGTGCTGCCCGCGATGTTTCCCGGTCAGGTGGAACGGCAACGGGCGCTGACCATCTGGGTCACCTCCACGGCGATCGGCCTGCCGCTCGGGCCTATCGTCGGCGGTTGGCTGCTGCAGCACTACTGGTGGGGTTCGGTGTTCCTGCTCAATGTGCCGCTGGTGATCGTCGGGCTGATCGCGGTCGCCGCTCTGGTGCCGGAGTCCCGCAGCGACAACCGATTCCGCATCGATCTGCTCGGCGTGGTGCTGTCAGCGGGCGGAATGCTCGCTCTCACATACGGTTTCATCCGATTCGGGGAGCGCGACTGGGGCGACGGCATGGCCTGGGCGAGCGTGGCGGCCGGAGTGGTGGTGCTCGTCGCCTTCGTGCTGTGGCAGCGGCGGATCAGGCATCCGCTGGTTGATCTGGGACTGTTCGCGGGGCGCGGATTCCGCTGGGGCACCGGCTATTCCATCCTGGTACAGTTCGCCATGTTCGGGATGTTCTTCACGGTGCCGCAGTACTTCCAGGCGGTGCTGGGCGCGGATTCGCTCGGGAGCGGGCTGCGACTGCTGCCGCTGATCGTCGGGCTGGTCGTCGGCACCCGGGTCGCGGACAAGCTGCTGACCAAGCTGGGCCTGCGGGTGGTGCTCGTGGCGGGCTTCGCGGTGCTGGCTATCGGCCTGGGGCTCGGCGCGCTGACCTCGGCGGACAGCGGCTACGGGTATACGGCTGCCTGGATCACGGTGCTCGGCGCGGGCATGGGCTTCGTGATGCCCGCCGCGATGGGCATGGCGATGGGGGAGCTCACCCCGGAGCGGTCCGGCTCCGGCTCGGCGCTCATGCAGGCGCTGCGGCAGGCCGGGGGCACCATCGGCGTCGCGGTCCTGGGTACCGTGCTGGCCACGCAGTACCGGTCCGAACTGGGCGGATACGACACCGCGCCCGTATCCGACGGGGTGAATGCCGGTGTCGCCGTGGCACAGAAACTGGGTGACGCGCAGATGCTCGGGCATGTGCAGTCGGCGTTCGTGAGCGGTATGGGGGCGATGCTGTGGGTGTGCGCCGGGATCTGCCTGATCGCCGCCGTGCTCGCGGCGATCGTCACCCGCTCCGCCGTGCCGGACGCAGCCGACGCGGGCGGTGCGGGAGAATCTGGGCATGTCGGCTGATTCGAAGACAGTAGCGGAGGCGCCACCGCGGGCGGGCCTGCGCGAGCGGAAGAAGGAGCGCACCCGCCGCACCATCCGCACCGAGGCGTTCCGGCTGTTCCGCGAACAGGGCTACAACGAGACGACCGTGGAACAGATCGCCGACGCCGCGGAGGTCTCTCCGAGCACGTTCTTTCGCTACTTCCCCTCCAAGGAAGAGTTGGTGCTCGCCGACGACGTGGACCCGGTGATGATCGAGGCACTGCGGCGGCAGCCGAAGGAACTGTCGATCCTGGAGGCGTTTCGCGATGCGACGCTGGAGACCTTCTCCTCCCTGAGCGACGAGGACTTCGCCTTCGAACAGCAGCGAACGGCATTGATCCGCTCCGTGCCGGAGCTGCGCGGCGCGCTTGCCCGCGAGCTCGAGCGCAATGTGCAGCTGGTCTCGGAGATGACCGCCGTCCGGACCGGACGCTCGCCCGACGATATCGAGGTGCGGGCGTTCGCGGGCGCCCTGACCGGCGCCGCCCTGGCCGCCCTGCTCGATCGGGACCCGTTCGACCGGGAGACCATCATGCGGGTCATCGACTTCCTGGCCGACGGCATGCCGCTCCCGGCGGCGGGTTCGCCGGAAACTCCTGAGTGACAAACCGTTTCGGCGTGCGGATTCACCCTTGATCGACGGTTGTTCCGCCGAGGTACGGGTCGACCGTCTCGTCGGTCATGGTAGAGAAGAAGCCGCCGACCACATCCTCGATCTCGGAAATCGAGTCCGCGCAATACAATACGGGTTGATAGTGGGTGATGTCGTAGGTGCGGGTGCCCATCTCGGCGATGTGCAGCGGGCGGAGTTCGGCGTGCCGGAACTCTTCGATCTCGCCGAACGATGACAGCAATCCGGCTCCATAGCAGCGGACTTCGCCGTTTTCACGGACCACGCCGAATTCCATGGAGAACCAGAAGACATCGGCCAGGAATTTCAGTGCGGCGTCGGTCTCCAGCCGCGCGACCGCGGCGCCGACCTCGGCGTAGATGGCCGCGAACCGCGGGCTCGCCAATTGGTTCGCGTGCCCGATGACCTCGTGGATCGCATCGGGCTCGGGCGTGTACAGCGGCGCGGAATGATGCCGGATGTACTGGGTGGAGTGGAAGATCCGATCGGCGAACGAACCGAAGAACTCCCGCAGCGGCACCAGGCCCGCGGCCGGTACATAGCGGAATCCGCTGAGCGGCACCAGTTTTGCCGACACCTCGTCGAGTTGCGGAACCCGGTCGGCGGGCAGGCCCAGGCACTGTTCCCCCTCCAGCACCTCGTGTGAGGCGTAGGTGCGGTGCTTGCGTGCCAGCTCGGCGGAGACGATCCGCCAGACCTCCTGCTCCTCGTCGGTGTACTCGATGCGCGGAGTCGGTTCCCCGGGCCGGTACGCCAGCGCCTGGGCGGCGATCGCATTGCGGCGGGCCCGGTAGTCCGGGTCGTTCACACCGGGATGCTCGTCGCTCAGGTGCACGGTCACGTCACCGTCGGTGCCGGTGGTCACCGGGGAGTACAGCTGAGCTTCGTCGAACATGTCTCCAGGCAAGCACCGCTGCGCTGATCCGACAACGAACATCCCGTCAGCTACACAACTTGACTAGGTTTTTTCGGTCATAGGTCGGTGGGGCAGCAAAAGGCACGCCGCTCGGGTACCGCCGGACCGGTGGTCGTGCGGCGCGTCAGTGGTGGCCGTGCAGCGAGTGGACCACCGCGTGCCCCTTGCCGCGGCCGATCAGCCACTTGTTGACCGGTGTGGTGATGACGAAGGCGACCGCGAAGGCGAAGGCGAGCGTGAACCAGAACAGGGCGGTGTCGAGGTGGGCGTCCATCGCGCCGGGGACGGCGAGGATGACGGCGTTGTCGACGACCTCCATGACGGTGATCGAGACCGTGTCGGCGGCCAGCGCGGTCGAGACGGCAGCACCCAGGGTGAGTCCCGCCTTCAATACGCCCCGCATGGTGAACGCGTAACCGAAGACGAACGCCAGCACGATAGCCAGCACCATCGTCGGCGCATTACCCCACCCCAGCGCCGTGCCGATCACCATCCCGAGCACCTCACCGATGGCACACCCCGTCAAACAGTGCAGCGTCGCCTGCGCCGCCATCCTCCAACTGGTCGGCACCCGCCCACCCTGATCGTGCGCCGCGACGTTCCCGTGCTGCCCATGTTCGCCCTGTCCCGAATGCTCGTTCTGCATGACGAACAGAATACCCTAGGGGGGTATAGTGTCAAGTATGCGAGGCTGACACGGTGGAACGAGCGGCGTGACGATGTGAGCAAGCTCCTCGGTCTGCCGAGAGCGGGTGAGTTCCGGGCCGTAGCCGGGTACGAATGGCGAAGGCCGCCTTCCTCGGGAAAGAGGCAGGCGGCCTTCTGGTTTCGACAGATCGGGACGGATCGTCAGCGCGCGAACAGCAGGGCGCGCTTGACCTCCTGGATGGCCTTGGTGACCTCGATACCGCGGGGGCAGGCGTCGGTGCAGTTGAAGGTGGTGCGGCAGCGCCATACGCCTTCGACGTCGTTGAGGATGTCGAGGCGTTCGCGGGCGGCCTCGTCGCGGCTGTCGAAGATGAAGCGGTGCGCGTTCACGATCGCGGCCGGGCCGAAGTAGCTGCCGTCGTGCCAGTACACCGGGCAGGAGGTGGTGCAGCAGGCGCACAGGATGCACTTGGTGGTGTCGTCGAACCGGGCGCGGTCGGCCTGGCTCTGAATGCGCTCGCGGGTGGGCTCGTTGCCGTGCGTGATCAGGTACGGCTTCACCGCGCGGAACGCGTCGAAGAACGGCTCCATGTTCACCACGAGGTCCTTCTCCACGGGCAGGCCGCGGATGGGTTCGACAGTGACGGTGAGCGTCTTGCCACCTTTCGGCAGCATATCGCGCATCAGCACCTTGCACGCCAGCCGATTGACGCCGTTGATGCGCATGGCGTCCGAACCGCAGACACCGTGTGCGCAGGACCGCCGGAAGGTGAGCGTGCCGTCCAGGTAGGACTTGATGTAGATCAGCACGTTCAGGAAGCGGTCGGTCGGCAGCACCGGCACCTGGAACGAATCCCAGTGCGCGCCTTTGTCGTCCTCGGGGTTGAACCGTGCCACCTTGACGGTGATCATGGTCGACCCGTCGGGGACCGGTGCGGGCGAGCCCGGAGTGCCCTCTCTCTGTTTCTCTGCGACAGCGGTCATCAGTACTTACGCTCCATCGGCTCGTAGCGGGTCTGCACGACCGGCTTGAAATCCAGGCGGATGTCGGCGATCAGCTTGGCGTGCTCACCCGGCTCCACGTCCTTGTACGCCATGGTGTGGCGCATGAAGTTGGTGTCGTCGCGGTCCGGGTAGTCCTCGCGGGCGTGGCCGCCGCGCGACTCCTTGCGGTTGAGCGCGCCGACCACGGTGACCTCGGCCAACTCCAGCAGGAAACCCAACTCCACGGCCTCGAGCAGGTCGCTGTTGAAGCGGCGGCCCTTGTCCTGCACGGTGATGTGCTCGTAGCGCTCCTTGAGCGCATGGATGTCGGTGAGCGCCGTCTTGAGCGTCTCCTCGGTGCGGAACACCGCGGCGTTGGCGTCCATGGTGGCCTGCAGGTCGGTGCGGATGTCGGCGACGCGCTCGTTGCCGTGGTCCGACAGCAGGTTCGCCAGCCAGCCCTGCACGTATTCGGCGGGGTTCTCCGGCATCTCGACGAATTCGGCGCGCTGCGCGTACTCGGCCGCGGCGATGCCCGAGCGGCGGCCGAATACGTTGATGTCCAGCAGCGAGTTGGTGCCCAGGCGGTTCGAGCCGTGCACCGACACGCACGCGCACTCACCCGCGGCGTACAGGCCGGGGACGACGTCGGTGTTGTTGCGCAGCACCTCGCCGCGGATCCGGGTGGGGATGCCGCCCATCACGTAGTGGCAGGTCGGCATGACCGGCACCGGCTCCTTGACCGGGTCCACGCCCAGGTAGGTGCGGGAGAACTCGGTGATGTCGGGCAGCTTCTCCTCGAGCACGTCCTCGCCGAGGTGGGTCACGTCGATGAAGACGTAGTCCTTGTTCGGCCCGCCGCCGCGGCCCTCCAGGACCTCCTTGACCATCGAGCGGGCCACGATGTCGCGCGGCGCCAGGTCCTTGATGGTGGGGGCGTAGCGCTCCATGAACCGCTCGCCGTCGGAGTTGCGCAGGATGCCGCCCTCGCCGCGGACCGCCTCGGAGATCAGGATGCCCAGTCCGGCCAGGCCCGTCGGGTGGAACTGGTGGAACTCCATGTCCTCCAGGGGAAGTCCCTTGCGGAACACGATCGCCATGCCGTCGCCGGTCAGCGTGTGCGCGTTGGAGGTGGTCTTGTACATGCGGCCGGAACCGCCGGTGGCGAAGATGATCGCCTTGGCGTGGAACACATGCAGTTCGCCGGTGGCCAGCTCGTAGGCGACGACGCCGGTGGCGACCGGGCCGCGCTCGGTATCGGTCATCACCAGGTCCAGCACGTAGAACTCGTTGAAGAACTCCACGTCGTGCTTGACGCAGTTCTGGTACAGCGTCTGCAGGATCATGTGGCCGGTGCGGTCGGCGGCGTAACACGCGCGTCGGACCGGGGCCTTGCCGTGATCGCGGGTGTGGCCGCCGAAGCGGCGCTGGTCGATCTTGCCCTCGGGTGTCCGGTTGAACGGCAGGCCCATCTTCTCCAGGTCGAGCACGGCATCGATGGCCTCCTTGGCCATGATCTCCGCGGCGTCCTGGTCGACCAGGTAGTCACCACCCTTGACAGTGTCGAAGGTGTGCCACTCCCAGTTGTCCTCTTCGACGTTGGCCAGCGCGGCGCACATGCCGCCCTGGGCCGCGCCCGTATGGCTGCGGGTCGGATACAGCTTGGTCAGCACGGCCGTGCGGGCCCGGGGACCGGCCTCGATCGCCGCGCGCATCCCCGCACCACCGGCGCCGACGATCACGACGTCGTACCGGTGCTCCTGAATCGGTCGGGATTCACTCATGCCTGCGCCTCGCTCCGCTCAGCTCCGGCATAAGCGAAGCACGCTGTGTCGATGATTCGCTCGCTGCGCTCGCTCATGGTTGGCGACCTTTTCCTAACTGATGTTGGGGTCGAAGGTGAAGATGACGTAGCTGCCCACGCCCATGATCAGGATCATCGAGATCACCAGCAGGGTCTTGAGCCAGAAGCGGGTCGAGTCCTTGCGGGCATAGTCGTCGATGACCGTGCGCAGGCCGTTGCCGCCGTGCAACTGGGCCAGCCACAGCATGGTCAGATCCCACAGCTGCCAGAACGGGCTCGCCCAGCGACCGGCCACGAAGGCGAAATTCAGCCGCTGCACGCCGCCGTCGATCATCAGCATGATGAACATGTGGCCGAGCACCAGCACCACCAGCAGCAGGCCGGAGAAGCGCATGAACAGCCAGGCGTACTTCTCGAAGTTGTTGCCCATGGTGCGGCGCGGCGCGTTCGGGGCGGCGAGGCTGGCCGGGACGTCGTGGGATTTACCCAGAACAGGGGCGCTCATATCAGTGCTCCGTAAACAGGTAGAAGAACTGGCGGCCGACGCCCGCGCCCGCGACCACGATCCAGATCGCGAGCACGATCCACAGCATCTGGCGCTGGTAGCGCGGGCCCTTGGACCAGAAGTCGACCAGGATCACGCGGATGCCGTTGAGCGCGTGGAACAGCACGCACACCACCAGGCCCATTTCCATCAGGGCCACGAGCGGGTTCTTGTAGGTCTCGATCGCCTGGTCGTAGGTGTCCGGGCTGACTCGCACCAGCGCGGTGTCGAGCACGTGGACGAACAGGAAGAAGAAGATCGTGACGCCGGTGATGCGGTGCAGCGCCCAGGACCACATGCCCGGGTCGCCGCGGTACAGCGTCTTCCGCTTCGGCTGTGCCGGAGCTTCCAGTGTGGCGGTCATAGAGTGCGGTGCCTCCAACGTCGTTGATGGACAGGCCGGCGAGCCGGCAAGTCGACCCGGTCGCGGTTTCGGCGCACGGGCTATCGAGCCATTGGATCTGGAAAACACCAGCTCGTACCCGTAGCCGACAACCCCCGGAGGCGGTGGCCGGCCCGCCGCCGGGAACCTGAACCGATCTGAGGGGAACTCTAATCCCCGGCGATTCGCGGAACTAATTCGGCGTGGCGTGCGTTTGGTCGCATTCGAATTAGTTAGGTTTGCCTTGCCTGATGAATTGACGGGCCCGTGGTGCCTTTCCTACGGTCGTGTTCGACTCGTTCGAGCGGAGGTCCGATATGCCGGAAATTGACTGGAATTTATTGCGCGACAATGCATCTCGAGTTATGCAAAATGCGTATGCACCCTACTCGCGGTTTCCGGTCGGCGCGGCCGCTCTTACCCGCGACGGCCAAACTGTGAGCGGGTGCAATGTGGAAAATATCTCAATCTAGCGCAGAAAACTACTCGCGGGTAAGTGATCGATTGCACTCGGTAACAGCGGATTACAGCCGATCATAAGGTGGTTCCGGCCCCCCGAACGCGACCCGAGCGACCCGAGCGACGCCACGCGAACAGAGTGCCGGGACAACCGGGACAACTCCACCAAGCTGTAGGAAGTGCAAGATGAGCGAGTTCGTGCTGCGGTTCAACGTCCCCACCGAGCACGATCCACTGTTCGCCGCGAACCTCGAGACCTACCTCGATCAGATGTCGCCGCTCACGAAATGGCTGGAGCGCCAGGGCGGCTACACGACACTCGTCATCAACGACGGCACCGAGGAACAGCCGCCGCGTCGGTAGCAGCCAGCGGCCCCGCTGCGCGACCGGTGAAGCCGAGCTGAATGCCACGACAACTCAGCAGCGCCTGAACGCCTCACGGTCAGCTGAGTTCTGCGAGCACATCCAGGATCAGGCGCCGGGCTGCCGGACCGTAGACGGCGGACCGCTTCAGCTCCTCGAACATGCGCGCGTACAGGTTGCACTCCGCTGGTTGGGTGACCTGAATGTTGGCGGTTGGTGTCTCCAGCGCCACGAGATTGTCATCGAAGATCCAGAACCCGGCGGACGCCACCGCGTCGCGTTCGACCATTAGCGGGATGATGCCGATGGAGATATTCGGCAGCGCCATCAGCTCGAGGAGCCGTCCCAGCTGCCCGGCCTGCACATCGGCTGTGCCGAACCACGTTCGTAGCGCCTGCTCCTCCAGCAGCGCGACGAACCGTTTCCCGCCGCGCTGCAAGATCCGCTGCCGTTCCAGTCGGACGTTCACCGCGTCGTCCACGTCGTTCGGGGTGCCCAGGAACCGGATCCAGAAAGACAGCATCGCCGCGGAGTACTCCGCCGTCTGGAACAGGCCGGGGATGACGTTGTGCTCGTAGATGCGGAACACCTTGGTCTGCTCGTACTTCTTCAGCGTGTGTGCACCCAGTACACGCTTCATTCCCGCGCGGCTCTGCCGCCGGAACTCCACATACGCCTCATCGACCGTGCGCAACGTCGCGATCAGGTCCGGTATCTGCTCCTCCGCAGCGCACGCCTGGCACCACAACTGAATATCGCGGTCGGTCGGCGACTGCACACCGTTCTCAATCTTCGACACCCGCGCGAAATGCCACTCGTTCGCGGCACCCAGCTCCCGCATAGTGAGGCCAGCGGCGTTGCGCAGTTCGCGGAGCCGCCGACCGAGAGCCCGGCGTGCTTCCTGTGCGGCGCTAGACGGGCTTGTAGTCACGGTGCGGGATAGCCAGATGCCACACCGCCTCGAATGCCGTGCGGCACAGCGCGATGTCGTGGGGATCGGTGGACGTGGTCTTGTCGACCGCAAGCCCGTTGCCGGAGTAGTGCAGGAAGATCGCCAGGCGGTCATCGAGGAGATAGAAATCGTTGCCCGGTATCGCGGTTGACGATACGAGCCGCCGCGGAACCCAGCGGATGTCTTCTCCGGCGTCCACCATCGGGTGGGCGATGCTGTGGGACCAGTACTGATAGTCGCTCAGCGGTTCGGAGATGATGCGTGCCCGGCGAACGGATCGCCCGGCGGCCACGTGGGCGCGGACCGTGCCGCACCAGCCTTGCAGCCATTCGAGGTCATCGTGTTCACCGGCGGCCCATTTCGCCATGTACGGCAGTTCGATCGCTGTCCCGTAGGCGTCACGGGTTTCGAGGTGCACCGATGATGCCTCGAAATCGGTTAGCAGACGATCGAAATCGTCATCGCTGATCGAGGTCACTGTCTCCCTGCCCGAAGAACGGAACTAGCCTGTCTGGGATCTCCACGCACGTCTCGCCTTCCGGAATGTCCATCGCAGCGAGAGCTTCGGGGTCGGTAACCACCCACCCCTGCACTACCCACGAATCGCGGTCGGTGCGGTACAGCGTCGGTGAGCCCGAGGGATTCGAGCCCGGATCCTTGGCAATGAACGTTAGACGCATGGTCAGCCCCCTACCTACCTTGTTGCGAGATGTTGCGGGATACCCGCCCATACTCTCTCGCGCCAGGTAGGCAGTCAACCGGTAGCTGTCGCTCACTTGTTCGAGGGTAACCCCGCATACGCGCCTGTCGCACAGGCGCTCTCAAGGTAGGCATGGTGTTGCCGCGAGCTGCCCGGTCAAATTGCGCAACATTTCGCAACAAGCTTCCGTCGTGATACGCGCCACTTCTACCGTTCGGATTGGCCCCGCCGCCGGGTTAGAGCCGCAAGGTCTATCGGTCGGCCCAACGCGCTAGACACCACGATCGGTGGACCGCTCCCGTGCGGCTCCCCGGCGGTGGGCGCCCACCACACCACGGAGAGGGAGAAGCGATGCGGGACAACGCGGTTGGCCTGGTCCGGGCCGACCTCAGCGAGAACGTGACCGACGACGAGAAAGCGGTTCGGGAACTGGCCGAATGGTCGGATGTGCACCCGGCCGAGGGATTGGTCTTCGGTGCCGACACCGACATGCCCACGCTGCGACTGATGGAAACGGTCAACCGGCACAACGCGACGGTCCGTCATCGTCCCGACCGCGGCGCACCTCGGAGACGGATACCGCGCACTGAGGGAGGCGGGCATCGCGGTGCTGTGCACCGCAGCCGCGAACGACAGGGGCGGTCAGGCATGACGAAATTCGACTGGTGGAGAGACCACGCCGACACCGGGACCGGCGTGCCAGAGATACGGGCACGCCTCGAGCGCGAGCAGTCGGCGATCGGCTGGACCCACGAAGCACCGGACGCGCCACTGTCGGTCGAGCACGCCCACAAGATCACCCAGCAGCATCGGGACTGCACGGTGGAGGGCTGTGCACGTAAGCGGGCGGCGTGGCGGGCGTTGATCGAGGCGGGGCGGGCAACACCCGATATCCGCCTGGAGAGGGATCTGCAGTGATTACCCGCCCGGCGGCTACGCCTGCGCGGCCGGTGCATTCCGAGACCCGGCTGTCGCGGTGCGCGACCTACCGCACCGACGATGGCGGCCCGTACGGCAGTGTCACGGCGGTGCGCTGCCCGGACCTCACTCACTGCCTGCACTTCGTGCCCGTCACCAGCGACGGGCGAATCGGGCCCCACGTCAGCAACATGACCGGGTGGCGGTGCCCGTGGATCGGGTCGGCCCTGGTGGACGACCGCGCCGAGCTGGTGGGCCACCGGTACCTCACCCGCGACGGCATCACGGTGCTGCTGAGACCCGGCTCCCGGACGCGAGGAAAAACGTTCAAGGCAGTGCACAGCGTCCGCGGTGGCACCCGTGCTGGGTGATCGTCGTGTAGATGCAGGGATTCTTTGATGACGCGTGCCGAGTCCAGGGACGGCGGGCTCGGCACGCTCCGCATCAGGGCATCACCGGCGAGCTGAACAAGTCAATCTGCACCGGCCCGACCTTCCCGATCCGCTGCGCCACCGGGTCACCGTAGCCGCTGTACCAGTCCAAACCCCACGCGCTGGTGAACCACCGGACCTGCGCCCTCGCCTTCATAATCTGGCCCGGCGGCAGGGTGATCACGTCCCCGATCGGTGTGCTGATCCGCGGCTGGCGGTCCTCCAGCATCCCGAACACACCCACGGTCGTGCCGGACACCGTCGTGGTGCCGAAATCCAGATAGCCGCGGATCCGGGACTCCTCGGTCAGCGTCGGATCGGCTGGTGCCGCACCGAACGATGTGCCCCACTGGTATTGGATGACCAGGTGTTTCAGCTGGTCGATCACGTACCGCGCAGCATCCTGCGTCATCAGCGCGTACACCTGCTGCGCGACCGGCGTGCTGTTCGTCCACTGCGCCTGCACGAACCCCAAGGTGGTACCGGCCGCGTTGTTGGCGGGCGTGAAGGTCCAGCCGCCAGCGACCGCGGTGGCGCGATGCTCGAACTGCCAGTGCCGTTTCGGGGACACCTCGCCGTCGGTGACGTCGAAGTAGGCGGGATCGATGCACGGGTTCGTCGACGGGGTGGTGTTCGGTCCACCGAAGACGCGGAAGATGCGCCGCGTCGCGTTCGGCGAGGAGGTCGATCAGGCGCTAGATCGGCATATCGCGCTCGCTGACTACGACATCGGCGGGGACGATGTGATCTTCCGGTTCGGCAACGGCAACGACTGGCATCGGTCGACATGGGCAGACCACTGGAACCGCGTCCGTGCGGCGGTCGGGCTGCCCAAACTGAAGTTCTATCTGTTGCGCCACTACTACGCGTCGGTGTTGATCAACGGTGGAGCGTCACCGAAGCTGGTGATGGAACGCATGGGCCACACCTCCTCGAAGTACACGCTGGAGAGGTATGCGCGGCTGTGGCACGACAGCGAGGAAGTCACTCGGGCACTGAGCGACGCCGGCCTTAAGCGGGACAATGCCGGGACAATCACCCCGGAGGACCCCTCTTGAACACGCGTTGAAACGCTGCCCCGCACCGGAATTTGAGAGGAATCGCGAAGTGGAGATCGACTGGAATCTTCTGCAGCAGAACGCATTTGAAGCAATGAAACGAGCCTACGCGCCCTACTCCAGGTTCCCGGTTGGGGCCGCCGGGCTGACCGATCGGGGAGTGGTCACGGGATGCAATGTGGAGAATATCTCATACGGCCTCGGTCTCTGCGCCGAATGTGTACTCGTGGGTAACTTCTGCGCGGCCGGCGGCGGGCGATTGCTGGCGGTTGCCGTATGCGATTCGCGCGGAGCGATTCTGATGCCGTGCGGTCGGTGCCGACAGGTGCTCTATGAGCACGGAGGTGCGGAAATGCTGGTGGATCATCGAGACGGGCCGGTCCCGCTCGGCAGTTTGCTGCCCTATGCCTTCGGGCCCGACGATTTGGCGGCGGGACAGCGGGACGTGTGAATTTCGGCACCCCGGCGAGGTTTTGGGCTACTTATCGGGGCGCCGTGACGGCGGCCGCGGTTTGATCTTTCGCGCCCACTGCCTGATCACGCACGCTTTTCGTGCCGTGGATGCCAGCGACGCGGCTCGTTGTCTGACAGGCTTGGGGCCATGGCGAGTGTGCATTCGGCGGTGTCGGTTATCGCGTCCAAGCGCGACGGTGGTGAGCTCGGGGACGACCAGATCGACTGGGTGGTGGACGCATTCACCCGGGGCGAGGTGGCCGACGAGCAGATGTCGGCGCTGGCGATGGCGATTCTGCTGCGGGGAATGACGCGGCGAGAGATCGCGCGGTGGACGCGGGCGATGATCGAGTCGGGCAAGCGGATGGACTTCACCGATCTGCCGCGGCCGACCGTCGACAAGCATTCGACCGGCGGCGTGGGGGACAAGATCACGCTGCCGCTGGCGCCGCTGGTCGCCGCCTGCGGAGCGGCCGTCCCGCAACTGTCCGGGCGCGGGCTGGGCCACACCGGCGGCACGCTGGACAAACTGGAGTCGATCCCCGGCTGGCGGGCCGATATCTCGGTGCCGCGGATGCGGGAGTTGTTGGCGGATCCGAAGATCGGCGCGGTGGTCTGCGCGGCGGGTGCGGATCTGGCACCCGCCGACAAGCGGTTGTACGCGCTGCGCGACGTCACCGGGACCGTGGAATCGGTTCCGCTGATCGCCAGTTCGATCATGAGCAAGAAGATCGCGGAGGGAACCGCGGCGCTGGTGCTCGACGTCAAGGTGGGCGGCGGCGCGTTCATGAAGGACCTCGACTCCGCGCGTGAATTGGCCACGGCCATGGTCGAATTGGGCACCGATGCGGGCGTGCGGACCGTCGCGCTGCTGACCGCGATGGACACCCCGCTCGGCCGCACCGCCGGAAACGCTTTGGAGGTCGCCGAATCCGTGGCGGTGCTGGCCGGTGGCGGCCCGGCCGACGTCGTCGAACTGACCGTCGCGCTGGCCCGGGAAATGCTGGCGCAGGCCGGAATTCACGATGTCGACCCCGCCGCGGCGCTGACCGACGGTCGCGCCATGGACCACTGGCGGGCCATGATCGCCGGGCAGGGCGGCGATCCCGACGCACCGCTGCCGCGCGCGAAGCACACCGAAACCGTGACAGCGCAACGGTCCGGCACCCTGACCCGCCTCGACGCCATGTCCGTCGGCCTGGCTGCCTGGCGCCTCGGCGCCGGTCGCGCCCGCCAGGGCGACCCGGTGCAATTCGGTGCCGGTATCGAAATGCACGCCAAGCCAGGCGATTCCGTCACCACGGGCCAGCCCTTGCTAACCCTCCACACCGATACCCCCGACGCCATCCCCCTTGCCCTCGCCGCCCTCACAGACGGCCACACCATCGCATCGAAACCCCTCTCACCCACCCCCACCGTCCTGGACCGCATCGCGCCCTAACTTCACCCACCCTGTCCCTCTTCGCGCACCCCGCCCCTATTCACGCACCCCGTCCCTGCTCACGCACCCCGCGCAGCGCATGCGGTGGGTGCGTGAACGCGCGGAGGGTGCGTGAAGCAACGCGGCACATTGGTTTCGCACCTGGTCCCGCTCGCCGATACACGGCTTCGCTGGCGGTGCCAACTCTCTCGCACCCCGTGCGTGTTCACGCACTCCCTGCAGCGCTTGCGGGGGGTGCGGGAACGGGTGGGGGTGCGGGAAGTGTTACTCGAGCGACACGCGGGCGACGTTTCGGGGACGACATGCCAGCGAGAGGATGGACACACGGGGAGTCGGGTGCGGAAGTGTGCGGATGCGGATAGCGTCGGTACATGACTGGACCGATGCCTTTGACCCTTGCCTCGATCCGCCAGGCCCCGAAGGCCGTGCTGCACGACCACCTAGACGGTGGGCTGCGTCCGGCGACCGTGCTCGAACTGGCCGCCGAGTGCGGCTACGAGCAGCTTCCGGCACACGATGCCGAATCCCTGGGCCAGTGGTTCCGCGACGCCGCCGACAGCGGGTCGCTCGAGCGCTATCTGGAAACCTTCGCCCACACCGTCGCGGTGATGCAGACCCCGGAGGGGCTGCGGCGGGTGGCACGAGAATGCGCGCAGGATCTCGCCGCCGACGGCGTGGTGTACGCCGAGGTGCGATTCGCCCCCGAACAGCACCTCGAGCGGGGCCTGTCGCTGGACGAGGTGGTCGAGCACACTTTGGCGGGCTTCGCCGAGGGGGCGGAGCTGGCCGCCGCGGACGGCACCCCGATCCGGATGGTCTGCCTGCTCACCGCCATGCGGCATGCCGCTCGCTCGCTGGAGATCGCCGAACTGGCGGTGCGCTTCCGCGATCGCGGGGTCGGCGGATTCGACATCGCCGGCGCCGAGGCGGGCTATCCGCCCAGCCGCCACCTCGACGCGTTCGAGTACATGCGCGCCAACTGTGCGCACGTGACGATTCACGCCGGGGAGGCGTTCGGGCTGCCGTCCATCCATGAGGCGGTGGCGTTTTGCGGCTGCGACCGCCTGGGCCACGGGGTGCGGATCACGGACGACATCTTCGATTCCGAGACCGAGCCGCGGCTCGGCCTGGTCGCGAACTACGTGCGGGACATGCGGATTCCGCTCGAGCTGTGCCCGTCGTCGAACGTGCAGACCGGCGCGGTGCCATCGCTGGAGAAGCACCCGTTCGACCTGCTGGCCCGGCTGCGCTTCCGCGTCACCGTCAACACCGACAACCGGCTGATGAGCGATACCGATATGAGCCGCGAGATGCTCAAGCTGGTGGAGACCTTCGACTACGGCTGGAGCGACCTGGAACGTTTCACCATCAACGCGATGAAGTCGGCGTTCATCCCGTTCCCCGACCGCCTGCGCATCATCGACGAGGTCATCAAGCCGGGTTACGCGGTACTCCTCGGCTGAGCCGACCCGGCGAGACGCCCCAGGGGGCGTCTCGCCGGGTATGACAGAAGCGCTGCGTCGACCATCGCCCAGGTGGTTACAGTCGGCGCGGTGTGTCGGTGGTACCCGGGTGGCTATGGTCCGCGTGGTGCGTCGGCTGTGCCTGGGCGGGTTACGCCCGGCGTGGTGTGTCGGTGGTGTTCGGGTGGTTACGGCCGAAGTGGTGTGTCGGTGGTGTCCGGGTGGTTGCGGCCGGAGTGGTGTGGCGGGCGTGTTCGGGGGGAGCGGTGTGTCAGCTGTGCCCGGGTGGTTTGGGCTGGGTGGTGGCGGGCCTGTCTGAGTGGTTGTGGCTCGGCGGCGGCTGTGGTGGGGTAGGTCAGCCTTTTTCCAGGCGGTTTTCGAAGGACTGTTCCAGGGCTCGCCATTGTTCGGCTTCGGCGGCGAATGGGGGGCTGGGGGCCATGCGGGTCGGGTCGGGCTCGAGGAGGTAGGACACGTACCAGCCCAGGGGGGTCGACTTGGCCAGTGCCTGCTCTACCGTGTCGTCGCCCGCGTAATCGGCTGCGTCGGTGAACAATTCGACCGCCAGGTCGAGTTGGTCGATGTCGACGGACTTGGGGCCCTCGCCGAGGTCGTCGGCCAGGCCGGGCAGCACGTAGACGTTCTCGTCGCTGACCTCGACCTCCAGCGATCCGTCGGTGGCCGCGGTCTGTACCTCGCCGTAGGTGCTCACCCGGGCCAGGTCGTGCTCGTGATCGTCGGCCAGGTAGCGCGCCAGGGCGCGCTCGGAGGTGAACACCGTGATGGTGCCCTCGCTGCCGAGGAACACCGGCTCGTCGTCGAGGTAGCAACGCAGCGTGTAGTACGTATCCGCGGAGGTGACGATCTTGACCGGGTCGATTCCGACCTCGTGCCAGAACGTCGGGTCCTCGTCGTCCTCGTCCTCGTCTTCTTCCTCGTCGAGGTCGACCGGCTCGATATCGTCGTCATCGGTGTCGGCGGCGTCCTCCGCGTCGACGATATTCTCTTCGGCCGCAAGTAATTCCGCCTCGGCGACGGCCACCGCGTCGGCATCGACATCGGGCGACTGCACCGCCGAATCGATGGCGTCGACCACCGCGTCCCAGTCCTTGGCGATGGCCGAGCCGATCTGGTCCCACAGCTCCTCACCCTCGCGGCCGACGAAGGCGCTGAGGCCGGCGGGCAGCGCGCCCAGCACCGGGTGGGAGCCGAAGAACTTCGTCACCACCTCGAGTTCGCACACCTCGCCGAGGGTGCGGACCATATCGAGCGTCTCCTCGAGTTCGGCGAGAACCTCCGGATCCGGATCACCCGCCGCCAGCTCCGGCACGCCGACCAGGTCGAAGACATACTGCTCCTCCGGCTCCAGCTCGGCGGCCGACAGCCCGGCCACGACCTTCCACGCCGGGTGGTCCACCAGGTCGTTGTCGTTGTTGGTGCGGATGAACGCGGCGAGTTCCGCGACGGACCCGAATCCGTACAGCGCGTCCTCGTGGCCGAGGAATGCCTCCCACTCGTCGTCACCGTCTCGCCAGCGCGGTGCCCACAATGTAACGAGGTCGCCGTCGGTCAGGCCGAGCTCGATCGGGACGATGTCTCCAGAAGCCATGACCGAAGCCTATCGAGCCAGCGCCCGCGGCACTATTCGGCCCGCCCCCCAACGTTTCCCGATTCCGTGGTTGCCGTCTCCGGCGGCACGAACGCGGAGTTCAACTTGCCGACCACCTCGGAACGCTGGGCGCCCGCGTCCTGCGCGGCCTGCTGGCACGCCCAGATGATCAGCTGGCTCACCTCGGCCGGAGGGCGGGAGGCCACCGTTTCCGCCAGCTCCAGGCCGACCAGGGCGCCGCTCGAATCGACCTCGACCGTCACCGAGCCGTCCTCGGCGGTGTACCGGCCGCGCACCTGCTGTAGGCCGTAGAGCGCGGCCTCCAGCGCCTCCAGCTTGTCCGTCGCCTGCGCGACCAGGGCATCCATCTCTGCACTCATGCTGTCTCCCTAAACCGGCCGCATCCAGCTCGTGGGCCCCGTATCCGCGTCGTCCATGCGGTCCAGCTCGTCGACCGCCTGGCCGCGGGTGGGCAAGCCCAGCTTGTCCAAGACCTCGTCCGGCATGCCCGACTCGGCCAGCAGCTCGCGCCGACGAGCCTTGGCGACGATCGCCGACCGCTTGGTCAGGCGCAGGATCTCCGCCGCCAACGCCTTTGCGCCGTAGCGGTATTCGCTGCGCTCGAACTTGATCTCCACCGGCATGCCCTGGTCGGTGGCCCGGACGCTGATCGTGCCCGCGCGGTTGGTGCTGGCGGCCACCGTGACATTGGGGATCTGCTGCGACGAGCTCATGACGTGGGCCTGTAGAAGCCGTGGAATCCCATACCGCTGTTCTCCGTTCGAATCGGACCGGTCTGTACCGGGTCACCGGCCTCGACGAGCTGTCCGTTACCGATGACCATCGCCACGTGGCCGTCCCAGATGGCCAGATCGCCGGGCATGAGCTCGCCCGGGCTCACCGGCGTGGCACCGGCGCTCTGGTCGGCTGCCAGCCGGGGAATGTCGACCCCGGCCTCACCGTAGGCCCACTTGGTGAGGCCGCTGCAGTCCAGGCCGGAGCCCGGGGTGTTGCCGCCCCACACGTAGGGAGTGCCGGTGGCGCTGAGCGCCGACGTCACCGCCTTGGCGGCCTTCTCGTTGGGCGCCTCGACCTGGCTGCCGTCGGGGAGGGTGATCATGACGCCGCCGTGCCGCCCCGGCTTGGTCTCTCCGGCCTGCGAGTTCGGCGTGGTGGCGCCGCCGCTGCTCGGGCGCGAGGACGGGGTGGACATGGAAGCGGGGCTGACCAGGCTGCTCATCATCGAGCCGCCCGTGGAGGCCACGCCGCCGAGCAGCGCCCCGGCCTGCTGCACGCCGCTCGCTATCGGGGCGGCCGATGCCGCGGCCGTGGTGGTGCTGGCGGCCGAGGGGGTGGGCGGCGCCGGGGTCAGCTCGGTCATCGAGGCGGTGTGGGTATCGAGTTCGGAACGGGTGCGGCCGACCACGTTCAGGGCCTGGCCGAGGTGGTCGATCGCCGAGCTCACGACCGTCGCCAGCCCCGGGGGTGTGGTGACGGCGGGACCCAGCACCGTCACCGACTGCACGAACGACTGCAGGATTCCGTCCAGCTCCTTCTGCCCGGTCTGGACCGAGGCCGCCGCCTGATTGACCACGTCGGCCATGTTCAGGCCGCGGTCGGAGATGGCGGCCGCCGAGGTCTGCACCTTCAGCGCTTTGTCCATCGCGGCGTCGCCGCCCTGGCCCTGCCAGGCGCTGGTGACCTGATTGATCCCGGCGCTGCCCGCCTGATGAATTCCGTCCAGGGTGGTGGACGTCTGCCGCAGCGCGTCGGACGGGCCGCCGGTGGGGACGACGCCGTGGCCGAAGCTGGTGAGCAGGTCGATGATCGGCTGTGCCAGGGCATCGAGGTTGATCACGCCCGTCACGCCCGGCCTCCCTCGGTGGAGCGCAGGGCGGCGGCATTGCCTGCGTCGGACTCGGAGGTCGCGACGGCCGCGCCGGTCGCCGCGGCGCCCATGCTGCCCAGAACCGCCGACAGTTCGCTGATACCCGCCACATGCCCGGCGTGCGCGGCGGCGTACGCGGCGACGAAATCGCCACCCACCAGGCCGAAGATCGGGCCCAACAACAGTGGGTTGGCGCCCGCCGCGCTGGCGGCGGCGGCAGCCATCTCACCGGACAGGCCCCCGGCTGTCGCACCGTAGGCGGCGACGCCCTCGGTGTCGACCGAGACTTTGTGCATCAACATCCCCCATCGTGCTGGTCTGGTGGCAGATTACGTCATTCGAGTACTTCGACGCAGGCGCCACGGGCACGGTTCCACCCCCGGACGAGAAATCCATCGCAGGTTCGGGTCGTGAACCCGTACAGACCTTATCGTTATCGTTCCCTCATGCACACGCACATCGTGGATCACCCGCTGGCCGACACCTTGCTGACGACCATGCGCGACGCCCGCACGCCGAATCCGGCGTTCCGTGCCGCGCTGCGTGACCTCACGGGGTTCCTGATCTACGAGGCACTGCGCGAGGCGCCCGTGGCGAGGTTCGACGTCGCCACCCCGGTCGCGACCGCCGACGGGGCGCGGCTCGCGCAGCCGCCGCTGCTGGTGCCGGTGCTGCGGGCCGGGCTGGGCATGGTGGACGCGGCCAGCGCGCTCATTCCGGAATCGCGGGTCGGATTCGTCGGCATCGCCCGCAACGAGGACACTCACCAGCCGGTGCCGTACATGGAATCGCTCCCCGAGGATCTGTCCGGGCTGCCGGTGTTCGTCCTGGACCCGATGCTGGCGACCGGCGGCTCGATGTGCCACACGCTGGAGCTGCTGGCCGCCCGCAACGCCACCGACATCACGGCCATATGCGTCGTGGCCGCGCCCGAAGGTGTTGCCGCGCTGGCTGATTCGGGCCTGCCAGTGCGGTTGGTGACCGCCGCGGTGGACGCCGGACTCAACGCCGACGCCTACATCGTGCCGGGTCTGGGCGACGCGGGGGATCGGCAGTTCGGGCCGCGCTGAGTTACCTCCCGCTGCCGGAAAGGCCGAGCTCTGCGGTCAGAGTGATTCGCAGTACTTGCGCAGTTGTGACAGACGTTGGGCCGCAGCTTGTTTCGCGGTGTGCAGGTCGGCTTTCGTCGAGACCGGCTCCACCACTTCGAGGTAGCACTTGAGTTTGGGTTCGGTGCCGGAGGGGCGGATCACTATGCGTTGTGACTCGCCCTCGAAAATCAGTGCGTCCGTGCGCATCTGCCCCCGGACCTGCAGGAGGTCGGTACAGGTGACCGGCACGCCCGCGATGCGGTCCGGTGGGGAATTCCGCAGCCGGGCAACCACTTCGGCGGCCGCGGCCTGGTCGTCCAGGCGCAGCGAGACCTGGTCCCCGGCGTGCAGCCCGAATTCCAGGGCGTAGCCGTCCAGGGCGTCGAGCGGGCCGCGCCCGACCGCGCGCAGCCGGGCCACCAGGTCGGCGGCCGTCACCGCGGCCGAGATGCCGTCCTTGTCGCGCACGGTCGCCGGATCGACGCAGTGGCCGATGGCCTCCTCGTAGGCGTACACGAGACCCTGACCCGCCCGGGACAGCCATTTGAAGCCGGTGAGGGTCTCGGCGTAGTGGGCGCCGCGGGCCGGAGCCAGCTTGCTCAGCAGCCGCGACGATACGATCGTGGTGGCCGCCAGCGCATCCTTCGGCGCGGTCCGCAGCACGTAGTCGGCGAGCAGCACGCCGGTCTGGTCGCCGCGCAGCAGCGCCCACCCGGCCGGGCCGGGCACGCCGATCGCGCAGCGGTCCGCATCGGGGTCCAGGGCGATCGCGAGGTCCGCGTCGACCTTCTCGGCCAGGGCCAGCAGCAGATCCGCCGCACCCGGCTCCTCCGGGTTCGGGAAGGCCACCGTCGGGAAGTCCGGATCGGGCGCGAACTGCTCGACCACCACGTGCACATCGGTGAACCCCGCGGCGTGCAGCGCCGTCACGGCGAGTTCGCCGCCGACGCCATGCATGGGCGTGAGGGCGATGCGAAGATCACTGCGCTCCACCGGGTTTCGCGGCGCCCCGGAACCCGGTGCGGGTGCCGTGCCGGTGCGCGCCGTGCTGCCGGTGCCCTGTCGTGCGGTGGCGGCGGGCGTCGCGTCGTCGATCTGTCGGACGGGCTCGGCGGGTGCCGCCGCGGCACCGGATGTCGCGGGCGCCGCCATCCCGGAGACCGCCGGGGGCGTGCCGGGGCCGTTCGTCCGGGCTCCCACGACGGGTTCGCCGATCCTGTCCGACCCGCCGAGCAGGTGGGGAAGCGAGGCGACGCGGGCCAGGTAACGCTGGACGATCTCCTCGCCCATATCGGTGACCGAGGCGCCTACCGACAACGACAGGGTCGCGGGGTCGGGTGCGGTGGGCTTGGGGTCCGCGCGCGGAATCGGTTCGCGCACAGCCGCTATGCGGCGCTCGATCTCGGCGTCGGCGGGCGGGATCAGCTGCGAGCCGCCGTCCAGGTACACCTTGTACCCGTTGTCGGTGGCGGGATTGTGCGAGGCCGTGATCTGCACTCCCGCAACGGCTCCCAGCTCCCGGACCGCGAACGCGACGATCGGAGTGGGCAGCGGGCGGGGCAGCGCCAGCACCGAGAACCCGGTCGCGGCAAGGACTTCCGCGGTGGCGGCGGCGAACTCGGCGGAGCCGTGCCGGGCGTCGCGGCCGACGACCACCAGGCCGCCACCCAGGCAGCGGCCGCGCAGCCACTCGGCCAGTCCGGCGGTCGCCCGGGCGACCGTGTCCACGTTCATCCCGTCGGGACCGTCCCGCAGCGGTCCGCGCAGACCGGCCGTTCCGAATCGCAACATCGGCAGCGCCTCCCTTCCGCTCGCGCTACAGCCGTTCCAGTACGCCGCGCAGGAGTTTGCCCAGGCGCGGCGCGGCGGCATGGCCCTCGGCCAGGACCTCGGCGTGCGACAGGGGCGCGCCCGTCACTCCGGCGGCGAGGTTGGTGACCAGCGAGATGCCGAGGACCCGGGCCCCGGCGGCGCGGCAGGCGATCGCCTCCAGCACGGTGGACATGCCCACCAGGTCGGCACCCACGGTGGCGAGCATGCGGATCTCGGCGGGGGTCTCGTACTGCGGTCCGGTCAGGCCCGCGTACACGCCCTCGGTGAGACTCGGATCGACCTCCTTGGCCAGCTTGCGCAGCTCGGGGTCCCAGGCGTCGACCAGGTCGACGAAGGTGGCGCCGGACAACGGGGTGCGGCCGGTGAGATTGATGTGGTCGCCGATCAGCACCGGCTCGCCGACCCGCAGGCCGGGCCGGATGCCACCGGCCGCATTCGTCAGCAGCACGGTCTCGACGCCCGCGGCGACGGCCGCGCGCACGCCGTGCACCACCTGCGCGGGTTCGTAGCCCTCGTACAGGTGCTGGCGGCCCATCATCAGCAGTACCGGGGAGTCGTTCACCAGCACGGAGCGCACGGTCCCCTGATGCCCCTGTGCCGTGGGAGCGCCGAATCCGGGAAGCTCGCTCATCGGCACCGACGCGGTGGGATTGCCGATCTCCGCGGCCGCTTCTTGCCAGCCCGATCCCAACACCACCGCGACCCGGTGGCGCGCGACTCCCGTACGTTCGGCGATTGCCTCGGCGGCCTGTTCGGCAAGCATGTCGGCCACGATAGTCGGGGCGGTGGCGGGCCGCCGACCGCGGTGGGGCCGGCGTCGTCACCTGTCCGGCGGGCGACCCGGTCGGTCGTCGCCGCACGACGGTCCCGAGGCGCCGGCGCGTGCCGTGCTCGGTGCGCGAGTCGAGCAAGCGCACCGCGGGAGCCGCTGTGTGAGATCTGCGGGACGCTCGGGCTGCGGTACTCGGTGACGGCGCGTCGCCGAGGGGTGGGTCGCGTCCCGGCGGCGACGGGCGGTGTGGCAGGGCAGTATGAGGCCGTGCGTGAACTCGTCGTATTGGGGACGGCCAGCCAGGTGCCTACCCGTCAGCGCAATCACAACGGCTATCTGCTGCGGTGGGACGGCGCCGGGCTGCTGTTCGATCCGGGCGAGGGCACCCAGCGCCAGATGCTGTACGCCGGGGTCTCGGCGGCGAGCATCACGGGCATCTGCATCACTCATTTCCACGGCGACCACTGCCTGGGCCTGCCCGGGGTGCTGGGCAGGCTGAATCTGGACCGGGTCGAGCACGCGGTCGACGTCTGCTTTCCCGCGGAGGACAGCAACTACTTCGAGCGGTTGAGTCAGATCGTGCCGCGAGATCCGGATCCGGGCCTGCGGGCGCATCCGGTCCCCGGGGACGGCCCGATTCCGTTGCCGCAGGCGCCCTTCCGCTTGGATGCGGTGGCCCTGTCGCACCGGGTGGCGACGTTCGGCTATCGGCTCACCGAACCCGACGGGCGGCGCATGCTGCCGGATCGGCTGTCCGCCTTCGAGATCGCGGGCCCGGACGTCGGCCGCCTACAGCGCGAGGGCGCGTTGCGGCTGCCCGACGGCCGCACGGTCACCCTCGACGAGGTCTCGACGGCGCGGCGCGGCCAGCGCTTCGCCTTCGCCATGGATACCCGAATGTGCTCCGGCGTAGAGGAATTGGCGCAGGACGCCGACATGCTGGTCATCGAGTCCACGTTCCTGGACGCCGACGCCGCGCTCGCGCACGAGTTCGGCCACCTGACCGCCGCCGAGGCCGCCCGGGTGGCCGAGGCGGCGGGCGTGCGGACGCTGGTGCTCACTCATTTCTCGCAGCGCTACCCCGACCTCGACGGACATCGGGCCGAGGCGAGCAAGTTCTTCCACGGCGAGTTGGTGGTGGCCGAGGACCTCATGCGGGTGCCGGTGCCAGCGCGGCGGTGAACCCAACTCGCCGGTAACTTATGCTCGGAATATGCCGTACTTGGAACGTGACGGGGACGTCTTCGTCCTCTACCTGGGCAACGAGGGCCAGACCGACAGCGAGAACCGGTTCCACCCCGAGTTCGTCGACGCCTTTCACGGGCTGCTGGACGAGGTCGAGGGGAGCGAGGGTCCGGCCGCCCTGGTCACCGTGGCCACCGGCAAGTTCTACAGCAACGGCCTCGACACCGACTGGCTGTTCGGCAACTACGACCGCGTGCACTGGTACCTGGACCGCGTCCACTCGATGTTCAGCCGCCTGCTGGCCTTCCCGATGCCGACCGTGGCGGCGATCAACGGTCATGCCTTCGGCGCGGGCGCGATGCTCGCCACCTCGCACGACTTCCGGGTGATGCGCGGCGATCGCGGCTACTGGTGCCTGCCCGAGGTGCATCTGGGCATGCCGTTCACCGTCGCGATGAACGCGCTGGTCACCGAGCGGCTGGCCAATCAGGTGGCGCTGGAGGCCATGACGACCGGCCGCCGCTACGCCGCGGCCGACGCGATCGCCGCGGGCATCATCGACGAACAGGCCGAGGCGGACAAGGTGCTAGCCGCGGCCGTGACCCGCGCCGCCGCGCTGACCGGCAACCGCAAGCCGAACTTGCCGGTGATCAAGCGCGCGCTGCACGGGCGGGCGCTGGCGGGCCTGAACACCCCGACGACTCCGGAGAATCTGGCCTTCGGAGCCTGACGAGCGAACGCCGGCCATTCGCCGCCGGATAACCCGATAGGCGATCGTGCGGCCACAGTGCAACACTGTGTGCCATGCCACGCAGCTCCGGCTTTTCACTATCTGACCGCGGCTCGGACCGAACAGTCGGATCGGTCTGTGGCGATGCCGGTGCCGCTGTCGCCCCGGATTCCGCGTTGCTGGCCGCCGCCGACGCGGCCATCCGCGCCGCCGCCGAGCAGTTGATCGCGCTGTCGCACGACATCCACGCCGAACCCGAACTGGCCTTCGCCGAGACGCGCAGCGTCGCGAAAACCCTTGCTCCGCTGCGGGAACGAGGGTTCGCGATCGAGACGCCCGTGGCCGGGCTGGACACCGCGTTCACCGCCACGTACGGCAGCGGGGAACTGGTGGTGGGAATCTGCGCGGAGTACGACGCGTTGCCCGAGATCGGACACGCCTGTGGGCACAACATCATCGCCGCGTCGTCGGTGGGTGCGGCCCTGGGCCTGGCCGAAGTGGCCGATGCGTGCGGAATCACGGTGAAGGTGTTCGGCACCCCGGCCGAGGAGAGCGGCGGCGGCAAGGTACTGATGCTCGAGCGCGGAGTATTCGACGGCACGGCGATGGCGATGATGGTCCACCCCGGGCCGTACGACATCGTCGGCGCCCGGTCGCTGGCGCTGGCGGACGTCTCGATCGCGTTCCACGGGCGGGAGGCGCACGCCAGCGCCGCGCCCGAACAGGGGCGAAACGCCGGTGACGCGGTGACCGTCGCTCAAGTAGCCCTTGGGTTGCTGCGTCAGCATCTGAACCCCGGGCAGCAACTGCACGGTATAGTTAAGGCGGGCGGCGTGGCCCCCAACATCGTGCCCGGACATGCGGAACTGCTGTACTACCTACGGGCAGTCGACTCCGCATCCCTCGATGATCTGATGCGACGCGCATCGGCCTGCTTCGAGGCGGGAGCACTGGCGACCGGATGTACCCACGAAATTCGGACGCTTGCGCCCACATATACCGAGCTCACGCCCGATTCCGCACTACTGTGTGCCTATCGCGAGCAGATTCTCGGTATGGGACGCGTGCCGCTCGCGCCGGAGCTCGAGGCAGCGCGGCCGCTGGGCAGTACCGATATGGGCAACGTCACCCACGTCATCCCCGGCATCCATCCGGTTATCGGGATCGATGCCGGCGGTGCGGTGACACATCAGCCGGAATTCGCCGCGGCGTGTATCACGTCATCGGCGGATCTCGCAGTGACCGACGGTGCTACGGCACTGGCGCGTACCGCGATACACCTTGCGGGCGATCAATTTCACAGGGACAGGTTGTTGGAGCGCAGCATTCAGCGACAGGAGGACATTCGGTGAGTACAACCGGCGGGTCCGATACCGCGCCGAGTACGGCGCGGGCGGCGGATCCGGGAGCGGCGGCGACGCTCGGAGATGTGGCATCGACGAACGGTGCCCCGTCCACGAACGGCGCCGCATCGGCGCGGAGCACGGCGACCGGCCGCGAGGCGGTCGACGCGTGGCTGAGCGAGCACGCGGAGGACCTGATCGGGTGGCGGCGGCACATCCACGCCAACCCCGAGCTGTCCCGCACCGAGTTCGCCACGACCGAGTTCGTCGAGACCTGGCTGGTCAAGGCCGGGCTCGAGCCGCGGAAGCTGCCCACTGGCACCGGCCTGATCTGTGACATCGGCCCCGACGGGCCGCGCATCGGCCTGCGCGCCGATATGGATGCGCTCCCGCTGCAGGAGTACACCGGCCTCCCGTTCGCCTCCTCCGTGCCGGGTGTGTCGCACGCCTGCGGGCACGACGCGCACACCGCGATCCTGCTCGGCACCGCGATGGCGCTGGCGGAGGTGCCCGAACTGCCCGTCGGCGTGCGGTTGGTGTTCCAGCACGCCGAGGAGGTGATGCCCGGCGGCGCCATCGATATGGTCGCGGCCGGGGCGATGGAGGACGTGTCGCGGATGTTCGCGCTGCACTGCGACCCCCGGCTGGAGGTGGGCCGGGTCGGCGTCCGGGTCGGCGCCATCACCTCCGCCGCCGACACCGTCGAACTGGTGCTGGACTCACCCGGCGGCCACACCTCGCGCCCGCACCTGACCAGCGATCTGGTGTACGCGATCGGCACCGTGATCACCGGCCTGCCCGGGATCCTGAGTCGCCGCATCGATCCCCGCACCAGCACCGTCATGGTGTGGGGCGCGGTCTCGGCAGGCAAGGCGCCCAACGCGATTCCGCAGACCGGCATGCTGACCGGCACCGTCCGCACCGGCGACCACGCCACCTGGTCGCTGCTCGAGCCGATGGTGCGCGAGATCGTCGACGGGCTGTTGGCGCCGACGGGCGTGCGCTACCAGTTGAACTACAAGCGCGGCGTGCCGCCGGTGGTCAACGACGAGCACGCCACCCGCATGTTCGAGGACGCCATCCGCATCCTGGGTCCCGAGGCACTGGCCGACACTCCCCAGTCCGGCGGCGGCGAGGATTTCTCCTGGTACCTGGAGGAAGTTCCCGGCGCGATGGCCCGCCTGGGCGTCTGGCCGGGGCACGGCCCCCAACTCGACCTGCACCAGCCCACTTTCGACATCGACGAGCGCGCCCTGAGCGTGGGCGTGCGAGCCCTGACGAACCTGGTCCTACAGGCCCACCGACCGGCACCCGCCGCCCCGCGCTGACCGGCGCTCGTCGCCCAGCACTCCGACCAGCGCCCGTCGCCCCGCACTTTTGACGGGCGCTCGTCGGATCAGCACTTCGACCAGCGCTCGTCGCCCGCACTTCGACCGGCGCTCGCCGCACTCTATTTCCGGCGTGCTCTTGGCCGGAAGCCACGGCAGCCAAGGTGGATTCCGGCAAGAAGCACGCCGGAATGACGGGATAGCAGGCTGGAATGACGGGATGGCGCGCTGGAATGACGGGATGGCGCGCTGGAATGACGGGATGGCGCGTCGGAATGACGGGATGGCGCGTCGGAATGACGGGATGGCACGCCGGAACGACGGGATGGCACGCCGGAACGACGAGATAGCACGCCGGAACGAGGGATAGCGCGCCCGGAATGACGTGCTAGCCCGGGAAGCTGCTGTGGAGCGCTCAGAGGCCGAAGGTGCCCGGTCCTACGTTCTTACTGTTGCGAGTGCGCAGGGCGTGGACGTAATCGGCCGGGGCTCCGGCCTTTTCGGCGGCGTCGGAGATCACGCCGATGTATCGGGCGGAGGGCAGGCCACCCTCGTAGGCGTCCAGCACGTACAGCCAGGCCAGGACCGGCTCGGTGCCGGTGCCCGTATTCGGCGTGACCCGCAGGCGGATCTTCTTGTGGATGCCGAAATCCGAGCCCTCCCAGCGGTCCAGGCTCGCCTCGTCGTCGGCGGAGACGTCGTAGAGCACGACGAAAACGCGCGAGCCGGGCTCCTCGACCACCGTCGCGAGCGGCCCCTCCCAGCCGATGTCGTCGCCGGCGAAGGTCAGGCGCCACCCCTCCAACCAACCGGTTCCGTACACCGGGGAGTGCGGACAGCGCTTGAGCATCTGCTCGGGATCCATGTTGGACCCGTAGGCGGCGTATATCGGCACCTAGAAAGGGTAGCTGTTTTATCGGCCTCCGCTTTGCTCCGGCGGGGTTTTCGGCGCCCGGAGTCTCGGTTTCCAGTACCGCTGCTTGCTCCTTCGTCGCATCGCGGCGGCACCTGGAAACCGAGACGCGCCGAAAACCTTGCAGGTCTGGTTGCTTGGCTATCGCTTCGCGGCCGAAGTTGGGAGCGTACGGAGACGCTCTGCAGGGGGTGCTCGGCTCGCTCCTTCGTCGCATGGCCGGGTTCTGGGCACTGCGTGTCGCGGGCGGGGTGTCGCGTGGCTCGGCTGTCGGCCGTATCGCGTTCGTGTAGACGCCGCAGGGCGAGGGCATCGCGGTAACACGTTGCCCTCGTCCAGGGCGGGATTCTCGTGGTCCGTGAACGCCCGGCAACGGGCGGGTATCACCGGTGATGCGGTCAAACCTGTGAGGACCTGGACCGATAACGTTATGCGTATCGGAGATCCCGGTACGACAGCTCGACAGCGGAGGTACACATGACCCGCATTGCGATCATCGGGGGCGGCCCCGCCGGCTACGAGGCGGCGTTGGTGGCATCCCAGCACGGCGCGACGGTCACGGTGATCGATTGCGACGGCATCGGTGGCGCGTGCGTGCTGTGGGACTGCGTGCCGTCCAAGACCTTCATCGCCTCCACGGGGGTGCGCACGGACCTGCGCCGGGCCCGCGATCTGGGCATCACGCTGCACGTCGCGCAGGCGCAGGTGCGGCTGTCGGAGGTCAACTCCCGGGTGAAGACGCTGGCGCAGGCGCAGTCCTCCGACATCCGGTCCAAGCTGCAGGCCGCCGGGGTGACCATCCTCAACGGCCGCGGCGAGCTGATCGACCAGATCGCCGGGCTGGCCACCCACCTGGTGCGGGCCACCCTGGCCGACGGCGCCGAGCGGGTGATCGAGGCGGACGTGGTGCTGATCGCGACCGGCTCCGCCCCGCGCGTGCTGCCCGGCGCCGAGCCCGACGGTGAGCGGATCCTGAACTGGCGCCAGCTCTACGACCTGAAGGAACTGCCGGAAACCCTGGTGGTGATCGGATCCGGCGTCACCGGCGCGGAATTCGTCTCCGCCTACACCGAGATGGGTGTGAAGGTGAAGGTGCTGTCCAGCCGCGACCGCATCATGCCCAGCGAGGACGCGGACGCCGCGCTGGTGCTCGAGGATGCCCTCGCGGAGCGCGGCGTGGAGCTGTTCAAGCAGGCGCGCGCCGATGCCGTCGAGCGCACCGCCGACGGGATCGTGGTGAAGCTGGCCGACGGGCGCACGGTGACCGGCTCGCACGCGCTGATGACGGTCGGTTCCACACCGAACACCCAGAACCTCGGCCTGGAGCGCATCGGCATCAAACTCGACAAGGGCGGCTACCTGCGGGTGGACCGGGTATCGCGGACCTCGGTCCCGGGCATCTACGCCGCGGGCGACTGCACCGGCCTGCTGCCGTTGGCCTCGGTGGCCGCCATGCAGGGTCGCATCGCGATGTATCACGCGCTGGGGGAGGGCGTGCAGCCGATCCGGCTGAAGACGGTCGCCTCGGCGGTGTTCACCCGCCCCGAGATCGCGACGGTCGGGGTCAGCCAGACCGCCATCGACAACGGCGAGACGCCCGCCCGCACCGTCATGCTGCCGCTGAACACCAACCCGCGGGCGAAGATGTCGGGCCTGCGCCGCGGCTTCGTCAAGATCTTCTGCCGACCTGCCACCGGCGTGGTGATCGGGGGTGTCGTGGTGGCCCCGATCGCTTCCGAACTGATCCTGCCCATCGCGATGGCCGTGCAGAACAACCTGACGGTCAACGATCTGGCGCAGACGTTCTCGGTGTACCCGTCGCTGTCCGGATCGATCACCGAGGCCGCGCGTCAGCTGATGCGGCACGACGACCTGGGCTGACGTGTCGAATCGGTGCCGTTGCGGGGTTGCGGCAGTGGGGATCTCACTTCCCGGTGCTGGGGCGTCCGTACCTGTTGCCTGAGATCTGTGCGTGTGGTTCACTTCCGGCAGAGATGTCAGTGTTGGGCGGTTGGTTGGTTTCGCGCGCGGGGGAACGGCCCTTCCCGAGCCGGGAATCCGCGGACGGCCCCCGGGGTCGTGACGGAGCGGACCGGGCATCTGATGAGGGAAGCTGGAGCACGGTCGGCATCGACAACGGCCGGGTTCGTGAAAGGGATCGCGTGACAGTCAAACATCGTAAGCCGGGGCGCATGCTGGCTACGACCTCGTTGCCGCTGGCCACCGCGGCCGCCGTGGCCACCATTCTCTCGGCCTCGGCGCCCGCCACCGCCGCACCGGCCGAGCCTGCGGTGCCGACCACACCCGCGCAGCCGAACACCAACGAGGTGCAGGCGCCGGAGGGTGAGCAGCCGAGCGAGGCCCCGCAGGCGGACAACCAAGGACAGACTCCGGCGCAGCCGGGTGTCACCACGCCGTCGCAGCCGGGCGTGACCACTCCGCAGCCGGGCGTCACCGCGCCGCCGGATCCGAATGCTCCCAAGCCCGATCCGAAGAATCCGCCACAGGCCGCGCCGCGACAGCCGGGCATCACCACGCCGCGCGTGGCTCCGCTTCCGGTCCCGGGCGAGGGGGACCAGCCGCAGCCCGCGGTGGTACCGCAGCCCAACCCGAACGAGGGCCTGACCGATCAGCTCAAGCCCGAGCAGCCGCGCCCGCAACCGCAGGTCTCGCCGCGCCCGGCGCAGCCGAATCAAGGCGACCAGGGCAACACCGACACCCTCGCCGACGACGGGCCCGCGGAGGAGCCGGCACAACCGCGGTGGGCCCCGCCGAGCCTGCGTTCCGCCCCGGCGGCGCCGGTCGTCACGATGGAGGGCCCGCATACCGAGGTCGGGGCCAATATCGACGCCGGTGGCGTAATGCCCGGGTACGTGGCCAACACCCACCACTTCAGCAATCTGGACGGGTACGTGGGCACCGTCGGCTACGCGACGCCGAACGGCGTGGGCGATGCCGGCGTGTCGCTCGAGTACGTCGAGGCCAACAAGATCAAGGTCACCACCTATACCCACACCACGGGCATCGATGACCTGAAGTCGGCGACCGGTTTCCACGACATCACCAATGAGACCTACGTCGACACGACCGCCGCCAACGCCGCCAAGGCGGCCGTCGAGGGCTGGATCCGGATGCAGCCGGGCGGTCCAGCGGCGCTCGAGGCCGCCGCACAGGTTGGTAAGCTGCCGGAGGGCGAACTGGCACCGCAAATCGTGGGTGTCGCGGGTGTCACGACGCAGTGGAGTGGTTCGGTCCAGCACTGACACAGACTGAACTGAGACACGTGGGGCGGTCGTTCGCGACCGCCCCACGTGTGTGTCATGGGGAAGGGACGACAGGCGATGGCTTCCGAAGACGATGCCGACTACGACGAATCCGGGCGGCCCCGGGATCGGGGCGAGTCCGAGTTCGGCCCGCCCGTCTCCGAGTTCGGCCCGCCGCTCAGTGAATTCGGCCCGCCGCTGACCGACTTCGGCCCGCCGACCGGTGAATCGGGTTCGGTCGGCTGGTCCCCGGTGGGCGAGCCCGATCGGCCCAACCTCGGCTGGCAGCCCGCCGATGCCCCGGCTACTCCGGCCGCCCCGCCGGTCCCGCCGCCACCGCCGCAGTACCGGGCGCCGGATTCCGGCTCGGTGCCGCCGCCGCGCGGGCCCGCTCCCACGGGGCAGCGCGGCCCGGACCCGTATCGCGGGCCCGAGACTCAGCGCGGTCCGGTGCAGGAGGTGCGGGGTTCGTCCGACTCAGGGCGCTCGGCACCCCCGTCACCGCCCTCCCAGCCGACCGGGCGCTACCCCGAGCAGGCCGATCAGGGGGCCGCGCGTCGCCCGGCCACCCCGCCCCGGGAGTTGTCGGGTTCGCTGTGGGACGACGACGAACTCGCCAAGAAGTTGGTCGCGGCCCGCCCGTCGCCGCGCGAGTCCTCCTCCAACTCGCTGTGGGACGACGATGACCTGGCCAAGAAACTGGCGCCGTCGCGCCCGGCCGCGGAGCCCGAGCCCGAGAAGCCGCGACGCAACACCGGCGTACTCATCGGCGGTCTGGCGGCGGCATTCGTGGTGATCGTGGCGATCGCCGCGGTGATCGTGTTCGCGACGCGGAACAACGGGGGTGGGACCGAGGAGACGGGCGCGGCGCCGCCCTCGGCCTCGGCGGCGGATTCGGGACTCACCTGCGCGTCCAGCACCGAGGGCGGCGTCGTGACCGGCAACGGCCCCGGCGATACGTCGACCGGGCTGGGAACCATCTTCGCCTTCCAGCACGCGTACTACACCGAGCGCAACGCGGCACGTGCGCACTCGTTCGCGGTGCCGGATATCAACCTGCTGCCCGCCCCCGAGTTGCAGAAGGCCATCGACGAGCAGATCCCGCGGGGCACCACATACTGCCTGCGTGTGGCGACGACGGGCGTCGATCGCTTCAATGTCGAGATCACCGAGCGTCGTCCCGACGGGAGTACGGCCGTCTACTCGCAGATCATCACAACGGTCGTTCAGGACGGGCGGACATTGATCTCGCAGATCATCTTCTGATCCCAAAATGTGAGAAAGAAATTTCAGAATCTGGTCCGGAGTGTGCGACAGTGGCCTGATCGCGCACATTTCCGGAGGTCCCATGTTGTCGCTCAATCCGCCGCTGGCCCGTCGCCTCGAAAGCCTGCAGAGCTCGGCGATTCGTGACCTGCTGAAGCTGACCGCGCGCGACGACGTCATCAGCCTGGCTGGTGGCCTGCCAGACGAGCAGCTCATGCCGCGCGACCGGATCGCGCGGGCGGCCGAGCGGGCCCTGGTCGATCGCTCCCGGCTGCAGTACACCGAATCGGCGGGCTGGGGCCCGCTGCGCGAGGTGCTCGCGGCGCGGGAAGCGGTGCGACTGGGACGCGCGGTACCGGTGGCGGAGATTTTCGTCACCCACGGGTCGCAGCAGGCGCTGTCGCTGCTGGCCGAGGTGCTGCTGGATCCGGGCGCTCTGGTCGTGGTCGAGGATCCGGCGTATGTCGGTGCGCTGCAAGTGTTTCGGGCGGCCGGCGCGCGGATCGTCGCGGTACCGCTGGACGCCGACGGCATGCGTATCGACGCGCTCACGGAACTGCTCGACCGCGGCGAACGCCCCGCGGTCGTGCACACCGTGAGCAATTTCCACAATCCGCGCGGGGTCAGCCTGAGTGCCGATCGTCGCCGAGCGCTCGCCGAACTCGCTGAGCGGCACGGCTTTTGGGTGATCGAGGACGACCCCTACGGCGAGCTGTGGTTCGAACGGCCGGCGCCGGATCCGGTGGCGTCGTACTCGCCCAATGTCATTCGGCTGTCGAGCACGTCGAAGATCTTGGCCCCGACGCTCCGGGTGGGCTGGATAGTTGCGCCGAACGTCGTGTGCCGAGGCGTCGAGCTGCTGAAACAGGGGGCCGACCTGTGTGGTTCGGCGCTGACCCAGCAGATCGCCGCCGACCTGCTCGCAGACGACGACTGGCTGACCGGCCACGTGGACAAGGTGCGCCGAATCTACGGTGAGCGCGCCACGGCGCTGGTCGGAGCGGTGCGCGATCGCTTCGGCGACCGCGTGGTGAGCTCCGACGCCGACGGTGGCATGTTCGTGTGGCTGGACTTCAACGACGGCACCGATACGGTGCAATTGCTTACGCGCGCAGTCGATCTCGGTGTGGCCTATGTTCCCGGCGCGGCCTTCGCCGTCAGCGCGGACTACCGCAATTCCATGCGCCTGTGCTTCACCACCTCGGACGCGGTCACCCTCGAGCGAGCGGTCGATCTCCTGGCTCGAGCCACGGGCGAATAATCCACTGCCGCGCCGCCACCGACGCGGGGTTGGCTCGGATCCTCGTGCAGCCGGGCCGTACTGCCGGGCGTTACGACACTGTGGCAGATAGGGCACCGCCGCACCGGATCTCGGACAGCATGTAGGGAAATGCCGGTGGTATGCGTTGGGTCATCGGCATTTTCGTGTCCGTGCTGACTCCGCGGCTCGTTGGATATCGGCGGGTCCCGCTGTGCGGGTGGGTTCGGCGCGGGGCGGCGCGGTTTGTCGCCGGGATCGGCGCCTCGGCGCGCGCGGGGGATCACAGCGCCGGGTGTCGAGGACTGGGCTAGTGTGGGTAGCGGTTACTTGCGGGTAGCAAATGGCGGGTGACGCGACACGGGTGTCGTCCGCGCTGGGAAGTGACACGGTTCCCATAGCCTGTACTGCGAGCAGCCTGGCAGTACCGTACGGGCAGGTCGATCCACCGGTTCTGGAGGAGTCGAGCTATGACGAAGAAGTCGCAACCGCAGGCACAATCGCCCGGCGACCTGGGGCCCGCGCAGCGTGCGGACGCCTGGGAGCGGCTGGGTGCGAACCACTTCGACGTGGTGGTGATCGGCGGCGGTGTGGTCGGCGCGGGGATCGCGCTGGACGCGGCCACCCGGGGTCTGGAGGTCGCGCTCGTGGAGGCCCGCGACCTGGCCTCGGGCACCTCGAGCCGCTCGTCCAAGATGTTCCACGGCGGCCTGCGCTACCTGGAGCAGTTGGAGTTCGGCCTGGTCCGCGAGGCCCTGCACGAGCGCGAGCTGAGCCTGAAGACGCTGGCGCCGCATCTGGTCAAGCCGCTGCGCTTCCTCTACCCGCTCACGCACCGGGTGTGGGAGCGGCCGTATGTCGCGTCGGGCCTGGTGCTCTACGACACCATGGGCGGCGCGAAATCCGTTCCCGGACAACATCATGTGACTCGCTCGGGTGCGCTGCGGCTGGCGCCGGGGGTGCGCCGCGACGCTCTGATCGGCGGCGTCACCTACTACGACACGGTGGTCGACGACGCCCGTCACACCATGACCGTGGCCCGCACCGCCGCCCACTACGGCGCGGTGATCCGCACCTCCACCCAGGTGGTGAACTTCCTGCGAGAGGCCGACCGGGTGGTGGGCGTGAAGGTGCGCGACAGCGAGGACGGCCGCACCACCGAGGTGCGCGGCCACGTGGTGATCAATGCCACGGGTGTGTGGACCGACGAGATCCAGGCGCTGACGCGGCTGCGCGGCCGCTTCCATGTGCGAGCCTCCAAGGGCGTGCACATCGTGGTCCCCGGAGACCGGATCGCCAGCGATACCGCGCTGATCCTGCGCACGCCGACCTCGGTGCTGTTCGTCATCCCCTGGGGTAGCAACCACTGGATCGTCGGCACCACCGACACCGACTGGAACCTCGACCTGGCCCACCCGGCCGCGACCAAGGCCGATATCGACTACTTGCTCGACCGGGTCAATCAGGTGCTGGTCACCCCGCTCACCCACGGCGACATCCAGGGCGTGTACGCCGGGCTGCGGCCGCTGCTGGCAGGGGAGAGCGACGAGACGTCGAAGCTGTCGCGCGAGCACGCGGTGGCACGGATCGCACCCGGCCTGGTGGCGATCGCGGGTGGCAAGTACACCACCTATCGCGTGATGGCCTACGACGCGGTCGACGCTGCGGCACAGGACATTCCGCAGCGGGTCTCGCCGACCATCACGGACAAGGTGCCGCTGCTGGGCGCCGACGGCTACTTCGCGCTGCTGAATCAGACCCAGCACTTGGCCGAGACCTACGGCGTCCACCCGTACCGGATCGAGCACCTGCTCAACCGGTACGGCTCGCTGGTCACCGATGTGTTGGATCTGGCGGAGGGAAAACCCGAACTGCTGCAACCGATTACGGATGCACCCAGCTATCTCCGAGTGGAGGCGGTGTACGCGGCGGCGGCCGAGGGCGCGCTACATCTGGACGATATCCTGGCCCGCCGCACCCGGATCTCGATCGAGTACTCGCATCGCGGCGTCGACTGCGCCGCCGAGGTGGCCGATCTGGTGGCACCCGTATTGGATTGGGGCACAGCCGAAGTGAAGCGCGAGGTCGACACCTACCGAGCCCGAGTGGAGGCGGAGATCCGCTCGCAGACCCAACCGGACGACGCCTCCGCCGACGCGCTGCGCGCCGCGGCACCGGAGCCGCGGCCGGAGATCCTGGAGCCGGTGCCGACGGAAGGGTGAGTGTGCGGGCGTCAGCGTCGCCCGCGCACTGACCGGCGGCGAGAATCTCCTCGGACATCTGTGTCTCCTTTCGGTAGCGCGGATTTCCGCGCTGCGCAAGGAAACCAAGTGCTCTACGAACATTTCGTGATCGGTTCAGGGGCAGGGGTCCTTATAGGTCACGCCTGGTACGCGCAGTTTCCATTGGTCTTCGGTGAAGGATCCGTCGGCCCATGAGCAGAGGGTGGCCACGGGGTCCGCAGTGCTCTCGGTGTCCCAGATCTTCATGAGTCTTTCGGGGTCGAAGGTGAGCAGGGACTTTCCTTCCGGGCCGAAGGCGACCGCGGCCATGGGGATTGCCGAACCGTTGTCGGCGGCGCGCGCCGGGGCGTCGATGGCACGACGGGTGGTCATGTCCCACAGCTGGACGGTGTCGGCGATGGTGGTGACGGCGAGGGTGTCGCCGTCGGGGCTGAGCGCCATGTAGTTCACGGTGTCGGCGGCGGCGAGGGCGTCGCCGGTCTGCTGGTGACTGCCGATATCCCAGGTCCGGATGGTGCGGCCGACGAGGCCGAGGGTGAGCAGGGTCTCGCCGTCGCGGCCGAAAATGATCGAGTTCGCGCCTCCGGTCGGAGTCCACGAGTCGCCGCGCCGACTGTGTGTCGAGGTGTCCCACAGCCCTACGGTGCCGTCGAAGCTCCCGGTGGCGAGGGTGCTGCCGTCCGGACTGTACGCGACCGACCGAATGGTGCCGGGATCGTTCGGGATCGGGGTCTCGGCCTGTCGGCGGGTGCGGAGGTCCCAGGTTCGTAACGGGCCGTCCTCGGCGGCGGCCGCGAGCGTGGCGCCGTCGGGGCTGAATGCCAGCGACGTGAATTTGCCCGGCGGAGTGAGAGGTTCGCCGATCTGGTCGCCGGTGGCGGTGTTCCACAGCCGCACGCGATCGTCGTCGCCGCGGGTGGCGAGGATCGCGCCGTTCCGGCCGAGCGCCGCCGTCGTCGTGGCGCTGCCGTCATCGATCACCATTCCGCGAACCGGTTGCCGCACAATCGGATCCCACACTCGAACGGTGCCGTCACCCTGGGCCGAGGCGATGATGCCCGAACCGAATGTGAGTGACCGGATGGCGCCGGTGTGGCCGGTGAGAGGGTCGCCGACCGGCTGCAGCGTGGCGGTGTCCCACAGTCGCACGAGGCCGTCGGCGGCACCGGTGGCCACAACAGAGCCGTCCGGGCCGAACACCACGTTCGTCACGACGCCTGCGCTGTCGGGCAGGGTTCCGAGTTCCCGGCCGGTGGCGGTCTCCCACAGCCGGGTCGCCTCGTCGTCGACCGTGGCGAGCGTCGCGCCGTCGTGGCTGAACGCCAGGGATATCAGCGCACGGGCAGGGACCGGAAGATCGGCACCGGCCGGGCGGCCGGTGGCCGTTTCCCACAGCTGCACGGTATTCGCGTCGTTGGTGGCGAAGGTCTTGCCGTCCGGACTGAACGTTCCGCGATTCACTCCGCGACCGGGAACGATGGTGTCCCCGGTCTGCTGGCGCGTGGCGAGATTCCACAACCGCACCGCGTTGTCGTCGTCGCGTGTCGCGAGGGTACTGCCGTCCGTACTGATCGCCAGCGTCGAGGCGCCGCCATCGCGGAGCGGGTCTCCGTGCGGGAGCCGCGTCGAGGTGTTCCACAGCCGTGCGTTGCCGTGGCCTCCGGCAATCGTGAGGGTCGCCCCGTCCGGGCTGAAAGCGATCGCCCGAGCCCCACCGGGGGCGGGCAGCGGGTCACCGATCGGATGACGAGTTACCTTGTCCCACAACTGTACTCCGTCATCCGCGGTAGAGAACGCCAGGGTCCTGCCGTCCCGGCTCGACGCCAGCGCGCCGTCATGGCCGCGCAGGATCGCGATCAGGGGGTTGCGAGCGGCGGTGAGCACCGCATAGCGGCTTTCGGGCCCGGGATCGATGCGCCACGCGGCGAGGGCGGAGAATCGCGAGCCTGCCGGATCTGTGGCGGCCAGCAGGTCGCTGCGGCTGATGAGGTCTCGTGCCACGGCGATATCGCGTTGACGGGCCGAGGCGGCGCTGGCCCGGAACGCCACGACGGTAGCGGCGGTCAGGGCGACCACCAGCACCAGCAGCAGGCCCCGCAGGGCACGGCGCTGCCGAGCACGGCGCCGGCGGGCACCGAGCGCGGCGGCCAGGAACTCTGTTTCGGTGTCACCGAGGCGCGGATACCGCGACGGCTCGGCCGTGATCGCGTCGACGGTGGTGGCGGCGGTATCCAGCACACTGCCGGAATACAGGTACGCCGGGTCGCGGCCGTGTCGGTCCCATTCGGCCGCGGCGGTGCGCATCCGGGTGCACACGACGCGACTGTCGTGGGTTTCGGCCAGCCAGGTGTCGCGAAGCAGTGGCCAGGCGGTGAACACGATCTCATGGCTGACCTCCACGGTGTCCGCACCCAGGATCAACAGGCGTTCGGCCGCGAACGCCTCGAGCACGGCATCGACATCACCGGCGGGGTCGCCGGGCGTCAGATCGCTCCGTGCAACGCGGTCGGCGGTATCGCCGCCCTCGCCGGTCACAGCGAGCCGAATGAAGATCCGCCGGGCAATCGTTCGCTGTGGCGGGGTGAGCGAGTCGTAGACGCGTTGCGCGCTCTCGGCCACCGCGCGCTCGATACCGCCGGCGCGCTCGTAGTCGGCCGCGGTCAGCGTATCGCCCGCGCGGGTCCGCCATGCCCGATCCAGGGCGTAGGACAGCAAGGGCAGCACACCGGCCCGGGACGTGGTTGTCGGCGAATCGGAATCGGTTGTGCTATACAGCATTTCACTGATCAACTGACCGGTGAGATCGTCGTCGACACGGGATCCCGCCTTCTTGGCCGGTTCGGTGATCGCCAGACGCAACTGCCGCTCGGACATGGCGGTTACCAGATACCGGTCCTGGACCGCGTCGATCAACTGCTCGAACTCGGCGCAGCGGGCCTCGAAGTCGGCGCGGACCACCAACACCACCGCGGCCGACGGGCGCTCCCCGGCACCGAGCCTGGTTGTCGCGGCGGCGTGCAGGGCCGTGACGACCGCGCGGCGCTGAGCACCGTCGGTGCACTGCGTGAACACCTGCTCGAACTGGTCGACCACCAGCAACACACCACCGTGCTCGCCCGGCTGGGACCGCGGGCCGACGGCCGTAGCCGCCTGAGATGCGATGAGCGCGAACGAGGTCGGATCCGCGCGGAGTTCCCGCCGCACCGTCGCCGCATCCAGCCCGGCCATGCGCGCCGTCGCCACGGCCAGTTCATCCAGCGGCGCATGACCCGGCGTCACCACGAGGCACGGCCGGTCACGTGCCTCGGGAGCCCCGGGCAGGCCCGTACCACGGATCCGCGGAATGACACCCGCTCGCAGCAGCGACGACTTCCCGGCGCCGGACACACCCGACACGATCAGTAGTCCGGGCCGCGATATCAGGTGTGTAAGCCGTTGCAGCACAGCATCGATGGCGATATCACGGCCGAAGAAGAACGGCGCGTCGCGCTCGGTGAACCGACCCAGGCCCCGATACGGGGATTCGACATCCCCGCGGACGTCGATCAGCGGCGCGGGCGCGACATCGTCCGACCAGGTGCGGCGGTAGTTGTAGATGATCTGTGTGTTTCCGTCGCCGACAACCACTCCCTGCGCGCCACGGGCGTCCACGACGCGATCGCCGTCACGCCCCGCGCTGTCACCGTTCTCATCGTCTGTTCCCACCACGGCGCGAACCCCCGCTCATCGCACATCGGCACACAGGTCGTCAACGGAAGGTATTGTGCTGGGTGTTGTGGTTCCCGAGCTGCACGCCCTGAGCGCCTCGCAGATCGATTCGGTTGGCGGCTCGATCGACCTGATCCTGGGGGAGCAGCGAAAGCAACTCGTTCGCCATCGTCCGTAGCCGGTCGTCATCGACGACGCCCGCGCGTGTCAACGCCTCCTCGATACCTGATACGTCGGCCTCCGGAGCAGCTTCCATCGCCTCGATGGTCGCTGTCGCCGCCTCCGGTGCCGCGGCGCCGTGCCGGATACGGTCGCGGATCGCCGTATAGGCGTCGCGAACCGCGGCCGACGCCGCGTCCTGACCCCCAGCGGCCGCACCGGCAACCAACGCCGTCGCGATAACAGTGAACGGATCCACGCCGACCCCCTGCTCATCGAGGTGCTGTGCCGTACAGGCTAACAACATAACCGTCGCCGCGTTCGACCTCCGCCGCCCACGACACCAGCGAGCGGAGGTAGCCGAGCACCAGCTCGTCGGGGTGTGCCGCAGGGTCCTCCAGGTGCAGCCGGGCCAGTTCCTCCATGGCCGCCAACAGGATTCGCTCCGTAGGGCCGTCCGGATCGACGTGCACGCCCGCGAATCGGGACAAATGGCGCGCGCCCACCCGGCGGGCGTAGGCGCGGCCGAGCTCGATCTGCTCGCGCAACTCGGGCGGCGCACCGTCGGGCGGGCGCAGTATGATGCGCCAACTGTCCGGTGCCGCATGCAGATACGCGAGGATGCCGCGGCCGACCGCGTCCACATCGCCCGCGGGTGCCGGGCGGTCGACGCTGTCGACACCGGCGAGCGCGATGGCGCGCTCGCGCTCCAGCAGCGCCGCCACCAGCCCGGGCAGATCCGCGAACTGCTGGTACACGACCGCCCGCGTGACGTCGGCGGCGCGGGCCACCCGGTCGATGCTCACGGCGGTGAAGCCCTCGGCGGCGACGATGTCCCGCGTGACGTCCAGCAACTGGGCGCGCCGGTCGGCGGCCGACATGCGGCGTTTGACGGCGGGACGATCGGCGCTCACGTCACCGAAGGTAACTCGAGCAGCAGATCCACCGCCCGCGCGGCGCTCTGCGCGGCGCTCTCCATGGTGGCCGACCAGTCGGTGGCGGTCCAGTCGCCCGCCAGCACCAGGGTGGTCACCGAGGTCCGCTGCGGCGGACGCAGCCCGTGCGTGCCCAGCACCTGGGAGAACGTCGCCTTGGGCATCTTGACCACCTGGGCCGTAACGACTTTCGCGTCGCGAGCCGCGGGGTAATAGCGTCGCAGCAGGTCCATCTGCTCGGTGACGATCTCGTCGTTGCTCTTGTGGATCTGCTCGTACGCGCCGCTGGTGGTCACGCAGTACAGCCATGCGGCGTCGGTGGAGCGCTTGTGCATGCGCTGGCGGTCGAAGACCTCGTCGATGACGCCGGTGCCGCCGATGAGCGCCTCGAACTCGGCCTCGGTGCCCAGGGCGCGGTCCAGGTAGAGGTTGGTGCTGACGATCGGCGTGTACCCCAATTTATCTGCGGCGGCGTAGATTTCGGCGTGCTCGGGCAGATCGTCGAGCAGTCCGCCGATAGTGGAGTTGGGCACGGCGCAGACCACCGCATCGGCCGGGATCTCCGTACCGTCGGCGAGTGCGACCCCGGTGACCGCGCCGTCGACGATCCGGATCCGCCGGGCCACCGCGCGGTATCGCACCTCCACGCCGAGACGCTCGAACAGGGCGAGCGCGCCGGTGATGTGGCCATGGTCGTCTTGCGGCCGTCCGGCCAGCGCAGCGTCGCGCGCTGCGGAAAGGCCACGAAACGTCGGGTGCCGATGGATTCGAGATACCGGAACAGATGGTCGTAGCCGCTGGCGATGACGTGCTGCCCGTTGTCGGGAATGTCGTCGACCGGCTCGGCCCGCATGGCGTGGGTGCGCCCGCCGAGCCGCCCCCGCCGCTCCAGCAGCGTGCCTGCTTCCCGGCCTCGGCCAGCCAGACGGCGGCGGCGAGCCCGGCCAGACCGCCCCCGACGACCACGTATCGCCGGGGATCCTCGAACTGCTGCTCGCCCATGGCGACCCTCCTCAGATAACTAACATTCTGTAAGTTATCCGGGTGGCATTGCGCGGTCAAGGAATTCGGCGGGTTGCGACGCTCAGTGCGGCACGGCGGCCGCGGGTGGCTGCTGTCCGGTCGGCCGGGGGACGCTGCCCTGGGGATGCTGCTGCAGCAACACGTAGGTGAAGATCACGGTCACCGCGGTCGCGACGCATGCGACGAACAGCTGTACGGCGATGCCGACGACCCGCCGCCTGGCCGTCATCGCTGCCATTCGCCCGCTCTCCGTCGTCGTCGGAATCCCTGTCGCGGTGTAGTCGGCAGCGGATGCCGGAGTGTTAGCAAATTTGTGGCTAGCAATCCTCGGGGCGCCGCTGCGGAACCGGAAAACTCGTGCGGGCCGACGCGGGCGAGCTGTCGTACGTGGCTAGTCGGGCGGCGGCTGGCAGCGGGGGCAGAAGTAGATGCCGCGCTCGGCCCGGGTGGCGGTGTCGTCGCCGAGCAGGTGGACCAGCATGGTGGTGCCGCAGCGGCGGCAGGGTTGGCGTTGGCGGCCGTAGGCCAGTGCGCGCCAGGGGGGTTCGTGGGTGGCCTTGGTGAGGATGCGGTGCGCCTCGTCCACCAGGGCCGGGAGGTCGGCTATCGCGCCGACGGGGGTGGCGGGGTGGACGCGGCGCAGGAAACAGGCCTCGCTGCGGTAGATGTTCCCGATACCGGCGAGGTTGCGCTGGTCGAGCAGGGCCAGGCCGATGGGCTGGTCGGGGTGTTGCGCCAGCCGCCGTACCGCTTCCTCGGCGTCCCAGTTCGGCCCGAGGAGATCCGGGCCCAGATGGTCGATGGCGGTGTGCTCGTCGGCGCGGCGGAGCACCTCGACCAGCCCGAGCGAGAAACCCACGGCCTCGGCGTCTTCGGCGGCCAGCACCAGCCGGGCCGTGAACGCGGGTTTGGTCCAGCGCTGGCCCGGTCGGTAAACCCGCCACTCGCCCTCCATCTTCAGGTGGGTGTGGACGCTCACCGCCGGTGTGCGCACGAACAGGTGCTTACCGTAGCTGCCGACGCCCTCGACCGGCTGGCCGCGAAGATCGAGGGTGGCATATCTCGGAACTCGGAAGTCGCTGCGTGTCAGCTTCTTTCCGGCAAGCGCCGCGGCGAGCCGCGTGGCGGTGCGATAGACGACGTCACCCTCGGGCACGTCGGCCCCGACTGCCACTCAAGGCTTGCTCCGCAACCGGAACCCCCGCGGCGTCGGCGCGAAACCCGCCTCTGTGAGGAAGGTGGCGAAGGTGTTGCCGTGCACCGACTCTCCGTCGACCCGGTCGATCACCAGTGAATCGACGCGGCGGTCGCGGACGAGGCCCGCGAGGGCGGCGGCGGCCCGGGTGCGGATCTGCGGATCCTCGGTGAAGGTGAGCAGGGTCTTGCCGCCGCGTTCCAGATACAGGGCGAGTTCGCCGTCGGCCAGGACCACCAGGGCACCGGCCTTGCGCCCCGGGCGGTGGCCGCCGCCCTCGGAGTCCTTCGGCCACGGCAGTGCCGCGCCGTACGGATTGGCCGGATCGCAGGCGGCCAGCGCGAGCGCCTCGCCCGGCGCGCGTTCGGAGCGTTCGGTATCGAACGAGCGCATTCGATCCACCACGTCGGTGGTGGAGAACTGCGCGCCGCCGAGTGAATCCACGAAATAGCCGCGGCGGCAACGGCCGTGGTCCTCGAATTCGGTGAGTACCCGGTACATCAGCGCGAACCCGCCGGGCACGCCCTCGCTCTGCACCGATCCGCGGGTGAGCACGCCGTAGCGCTCCAGCAGGAGATCGGCGGTGGCTTGGGCGCGGACCGTATTGTCCGCGATCCGCTCCGGCAGCAGCGACCAGCGTCCGGCCACGGTCGGGGAGCCGGTCCGGGTCGGCATGGCAGGCCGTGGCAGATAGGCCCTGCCGCGCGGAGTCCTGCGCGGTGTGCGGTGCGCGGAGGTGCTTCGGGTCGCCCCCGACAGCATGGCCCGCACGGGCGCGAAGGTGTCCCCGGCCACGTACCCGGCCCACACCAATTCCCACAGCGCCGAGGTGACCGCGGCGTCGTCGAGCAGCCCGGTGGAGTCGGACAGCTGCCGGAAGAAGTAGGCTCCACCGGCGCCTGGGAGCACTTGGATGCGACCGCCGGTTCCGGCAGCACCTGGGGTCTGCTGTGGCGCAGGCGATTCCGGTACGACCGTCGCTCCCAGTGCGAGCAGCAACTGGACCTGGGTCTCGGTGAGGTCGATCTCGTCGGGCGGGGGGAGAGTGAGCCCGGCCTGCTCGGCGGGATGCAGCGCGATCCAGCCGTCCGTGGCGGTGATCGAGCCGTGCCCGGACCAGATCACCTCGCCGGTGGCCATCAGCTCGTCCAGCATGGCCGGGGAGTAGTCGCGCACCCGCGACGGCAGGATCAGCGACTCCCACGCCGAGGCCGGAATCGGCACGCCCGCAAGCTGTTCGACGACCGCCGCGACACCGTCCACCCCGCGCGCGCCGCCCGTGCCGATGTGCTGCCAGGCGGGCAGGAACCGCGCGAAGGCCGCCGTCGCGACCGGCTCCACCTCCTTGCGCGCCGCGGCCAGCGACCGCCGCCGCAACCGGCGCAGCACCTGGCTGTCGCACCATTCGGCGCCGGTCGAACCGGGCGTGAATTCGCCCTCCACGACGCGCTTTTCGGCGGCCAATCGGTGCAGGGCGGTGGCGGCGACCGCGGGCCCGATCCCGAAGCGGTGAGCCACCGCGTCGAGCATGAAGGGGCCGTGCGTGCGGGCGTAGCGGCCGACCAGATCACCCAGCGGGTCGGCGACCGGCTCGATGAACGCGGCGGGCGTTCCGATCGGCAGCGGCACGCCCAGTGCGTCGCGCAGCCGGGACGCATCCTCCGCGGCCGCCCACCAGGTCTCGCCCGCGAACGAAACCTCCAGGGCGCGACGGGCTTTCGACAGTTCCTCGAACCACGGCCGCGGATCGTCGAGGCTGCGCAGCGCCGCCTCGGCCGGGGTGAGCGGGCCCAGCAGCCGCAGCAGATCGGCCAGGCCCTCCGCGTCGCGGGCCTGCCGCTCGGGCGTGCGGCGCTGCAGTTCTCGCTCGGTCAGGTCGATGACCGCCGCGTCCAGCAACTCGCGCAGCTCGACCCGGCCGAGCAGTTCGGCGAGCAGGGAGGAATCCAGCGAGAGCGCGGCGGCTCGCCGTTCGGCCAGCGGACTGTCGCCCTCGTAGATGAACTGCCCGATGTAGTCGAACAGCAGCGCGTTGGCGAACGGCGACGGCGCCGCCGTCTCCACCTCCACGAGCCGCAGCTTGCGCCGAGCGACATTTCCCAGCAGCTCGTGCAGGGAGGACAGGTCGTAGACGTCCTGCAGGCATTCGCGCACCGTCTCCAGCAGGATCGGGAAATCGGGGAATTTGCGTGCCACATCCAGCAATTGGGCCGCGCGCTGCCGCTGCTGCCACAGCGGGGCGCGGCGGCCCGGATCGCGGCGGGGCAGCAGCAGCGCGCGGGCGGCGCACTCCCGGAATCGGGACGCGAACAGGGCCGAACTGCCGACCTGCTCGGTGACGATCTCGTCTATCTCGTCCGGCTCGAAGACGAACAGCTCGGCGCCCGGCGGGTCGTCGGTGGTGTCGGGCAGCCGGACCACGATCCCGTCGTCGGCGGCGGTCGGCGCGGCGTCCACCCCGAACTGTTCGCGTAGCCGCGAGCCCACCGCCAGGGCCCAGGGCGCGTGCACGGGGAGCCCGTACGGCGAATGCAGGATCAGCCGCCAGTCGCCGAGCTCGTCGCGGAAGCGCTCGACCAGCAGCGTGCGGTCGGTGGGCAGGTGGCCGGTGGCCTGACGCTGCTCGCTCAGCAGGGATACCAGGTTGGCGGTCGCGAAATCGTCCAGGCCCGCGGCGTGCACCACCTGTTCGAGGTCGGTGGACCCCGGGGATGCCGTGGGCGCGCGCTCCACCGCCTGTCCGGCCTTGCGCACGAATTCGCCCAGGGCGCCGCCCAATTCGGCCGGGCGTCCGAGGGAATCGCCGTGCCAGAACGGAAGTCGGCCGGGCAGGCCGAACGCCGGGGTGACCAGGACGCGGTCGTGGGTGATCTCCTCGATCCGCCAGCTGGTGGCGCCCAGGGCGAAGACGTCGCCCACCCGCGACTCGTAGACCATCTCCTCGTCGAGTTCGCCCACCCGCGAGGCTCGTTCGCCGACCATGAACACCGGGAACAGGCCGCGGTCCGGAATCGCGCCGCCGGAGGTGACGGCGAGCCGCTGGGCCCCGGGCCGCCCCGTCAGCGTGCCCGCGTCGCGGTCCCACACCACGCGGGGGCGCAGTTCGGCGAACTCGTCGGACGGGTAGCGGCCCGACAGCAGGTCCAAGACCGATTCGTAAGCGGACCTGGGCAGTGACGCGTAATTGCCGGTGCTCCTGACGATGTCGAACCAGGTGTCGACATCGATCGGATCCAGCGCGCAGGCCGCGACCGTCTGCTGGGCCAGTACATCGAGAGGGTGCGCCGGAATCCGCAGCTCCTCGATCTGCCCGGCCGTCATGCGCATCGAGGTCACCGCGCAGTGGATCACGTCGGTGCGGTGCTTGGGGAAGATCACGCCGCGGGAGATCTCGCCGACCTGATGTCCGGCGCGACCGACCCGCTGCAGCCCGCTGGCCACCGAGGGCGGCGCCTCCACCTGCACCACCAGATCGACGGCGCCCATATCGATGCCGAGTTCCAGGCTGCTGGTCGCGACCACGCAGCGCAGCCGCCCGCTCTTGAGGTCGTCCTCGATCAGCGCGCGCTGCTCCTTGCTCACCGACCCGTGGTGGGCGCGCGCCAGCAGTGCGGCCGCACCGTGGCTCACATCGGAGGGCAGGCCCAGCTGCGAGGGCAGCTCGTGTTCGGTCTCGACCGACTGGCCGACCTGTTCGGCGTAGGTCTCGTTCAGGCGGGCCGTCAGCCGCTCGGACAGGCGTCTCGAGTTCGCGAACACGATCGACGATCGATGCGCGAGTACGAGATCCACGATCGCGGAGTCGACATGTGGCCAGATCGACCCCGGGCGGTCCGACTCGCCGGACTCGTCCGGCTCGGTCATATCCGCCACCGGCACCCGGACCGACAGGTCGAACGTCTTCGGCGCCGGGGGCGACACGATGGTGATCGGCGTCGGGCCCACCAGGAAGCGACCCACCTCCTCCGGCGGGCGCACCGTGGCCGACAGCCCGATCCGCTGTGCCGGACGCTCGGTGAGCAGGTCCAGTCGGGCCAGCGAAAGCGCCAGGTGCGCACCGCGTTTGGAGCCTGCGATGGCGTGCACCTCGTCGACGATCACGGTGTGTACCTCGCTCAGTGTCTCCCGGGCGGCCGAGGTCAGCATGAGGTACAGCGATTCGGGCGTGGTGATGAGGATGTCGGGCGGGGTGCGCTGCAGCGTGCGGCGCGCGGCGGCCGTGGTGTCGCCCGAGCGCACCCCGACGCTGATCTCCGGCGCGGGCAGGCCCAGCCGCTTGGCCGTCTGCGTGACCCCGACCAACGGCGCGCGCAGATTGCGCTCGACATCCACCGCCAGCGCCTTGAGCGGCGAGATGTAGAGCACCGACGTCTTGCGCGGGGTGTCCGACTGCTCCCGCGTGGCCAGCTGGTCGACCGCCCAGAGGAAGGCCGACAGCGTCTTGCCGGAACCGGTCGGCGCGACGACCAGCGTATGCTCCCCGGCCGCGATGGCCTTCCACGCACCCAGCTGAGCGGCCGTCGGTGCGGGGAACGCACCGTCGAACCACTCCTGGGTGGGGCGGGAGAACTGGTCCATGGACCCCAGTGTGCACCCCGGCACCGACAGGAACGCGGGTCGCGCCGCGCGGGCATCAGGAGGGAGCTAAGGCTGGGCAATCGCCGGACGGTCCCGAGCGCCGCGCCGTACGCTTCCATCCGTGCAGAAGGTGCTCCGTCTCGACTTGGTCAGTCACGGCATGACCGAGGCGATGCGCAAGGCACGATTCCCGGTGGACGAACCGCTGACCGAGGCCGGACGCCGCGCGGTCGCCGCCTGCGGCCGCCTGCATGCCGCCCGGGTGCTGATGGCGCCGGAGCGCCGGACCGCGGAAACCGCGGCGTTGCTGGGCCTGCTCGGCGACGAGGACGACCGATTACGCGATATGGACGCCGGGGCGTGGCGCGGCGGCGAGCTGATGTCGGTCCCGCAGGGCGAGCTGTACGCCTGGCTCACCGATCCGAAATTTCGCGGGCACGGCGGGGAATCGGTGCACGACGTGATCGAGCGGACCCGGGAATGGATGATCGATATCGTCGTCGAGGGCGCGCCCACCATTGCCGTCACCCACCCCGCGGTGATTCGCTCGGCCCTGCTCGTCGCTTTGGACGCCCCCGCGAAATCGTTCTGGCGCATCGACATTCCCCCGGTCAGCGTGACGCGGCTGCACTATCGCGGTGAGTGGACGCTGCATTTCAGGGCGTGAGCGGCTGCGTCGACGCGGGGGTCCCCGCCTGCACCAGCGCACGCACCGCGTCGGTGATCAGCCCGGCCGACAGGGACGGGTCGATGGCCCGCTGGATTCCGAGTCCCAACCCCATGCTCAGCACCGTGGTGGCCGCGTCCTCGGGCGGCATCGGCAGCCGCGTGCCGATCGCCTCGGCCAGCGTCTGCAACTGCGCCGCGACCATCCCGCGCACCAGTGACAGGCTGGACACCAGCGCCGCCTGCAGCCGCGGATCCTCCCGCGCGACGATCGCGAACTCGAATTCGAGCATGGTCCAGCCGACGTCGCCGAGCGTTCGCTCGGCCCAGCCCTGAAATCTCGCCAGCCGCTCCTCCAAGCCCTCGCCATCCCGCAGCAGCTCGCTCACCTCGGCGAACTTGGTCTCGTGGATATCGGTGAGCACCTCGAGGCACAGGTCGGACTTGGTGCGGAAGTTCGAGTAGACCGCGCCCTTGGAGTAACCGGCCGACTCGGCCACCCGCTCCAGGCCCGTGCGCGCGTAGCCCTCGGTGAGGAACATCTCGCGCGCGGTGGCCAGCAGATCCGCGCGGGTGCGGGCCTGGCTCTCGGTCCGGGTCAGTCGTGCCATGCGGCAATTCTATGTACCGGCAGATTTCGGATACCGTCGGTATTTACGTTCTGATATGTTCGCAACTATGAGTAACGGCAATCGGCCACAGCGGCGTGGCCTGGCGATCGGGTGCGGCGGCACGCTCGGTGCGGCGTGGATCATCGCGGCCCTGGCCGCCGTGCGCGACGCGCTGGACTGGGATCCGCGGACGGCGGACGTGCTGGTCGGCACCTCGGCCGGGGCGGAGCTGGTGACGATGCTGGGCAGCGGGGTGGGTGTCGACGAACTGGTCGCCATGCAGGACGGGAGCGCCGCGAACCCGGTGCTGGCACGGCATCTGCGTGACGAGCCGGGGCGGTTTCCGCCGCTGCCGCGGCCCGCGCTGGGTGCGGTGCGGATGGCATTGCGCCGCAACCGTTCCGAGCAGGGCCTGCTGACGGCGGGCAGCGGCCTGCTGCCGGTCGGCGGCGGCGACGCGGGGTGGCTGGAGCGGCTGGCGACGGAGCTGAATCCGGGGCGGTCCTGGGTCTCGCATCCGGCGACTTGGCTTGTCGCGATGGACTATTCGACCGGTGAGCGGGTGGCCTTCGGCGCACCGGGCGCCCCCGCGGCACCGATCGGCGCGGCGTTGCGCGCCTCGTGGGCGGTTCCGGGGTGGTTCCGGCCGGTATCCATCGGTGGCCGCCGATACATCGATGGCGGCGCCGCCTCCAGTGTCTCGGCGGATCTACTGGTGCCGCACCAACTGGACGAACTGGTGGTACTGGCGCCGATGGCGTCCACCGGCCGGATCCCCGCCACCGGTCCCGGGCATTTCCTGGAGCGGCAGCTGCGAAACCGCATGAGCGCCAAGCTCGATGCCGAGATCGCGGCCCTGCGAGCGGCGGGGACCAAGGTGCTGCGGGTGGATGCCACCGCCGAAGATCTGGCGGTGATGGGACCCAATTTCATGGACGGCCGCCGACGCCGAGCCACGTTCGAGCACAGCCTGGGCAGCACGCGCCGGGCGGTGGAGCGAGGAGAATTCGTATGACCGACGCCTGGCAGCCGTTCGATCGATCCGGTGGGATCGGGTGCGGCGCGATCGTCCCTTCCGTGCGGTTCTCGTCGCGCGGGTGAGAAAGGAAGCAGCATGAGTCTTTTCGGAGCCGATTACCCCGCCGTCGACCTGCGCGGGGCACGGGTGCTGATCACCGGAGCGGGGCGCGGCATCGGCCAGGCGACCGCGGAACTGTTCGCGGGCAAGGGATCCCAGGTCGCCATCGCCGATGTCGACTTCGGCGCGGCGCAGGCGGCCGCGGCGGCGCTCGGCGGCCGGGCCTACCAGTTGGACGTGCGCGACCGGGAACAGTGGGACAAGGTGATCGCCGACCTGGGTGGCGTCGACGTCTTGGTCAACAACGCCGGGGTGATGCCCGCGGGCGCCTTCCTCGACGAGCCGGATGCGGTGGGTCACACCACGATCGACGTCAATGTGTGGGGCCTGATCCACGGCATGCGGGCGGTGGTGCCGGGCATGATCGAACGCGGCCGCGGGCACGTCGTCAACGTGGCGTCGCTGGCGGGCAAGATCCCGCTGCCCGGCTTGGCGGTCTATAACGCGAGTAAGTTTGCCGCCGTGGGCCTTTCGGCCTCCACCCGACTGGAGTTCGCCGAGCACGGCGTCAGCGTCAGCTGCGTCATGCCCTCGGCGGTGCGCACCCGCTTGTCCTCGGGCCTCACCCTCGGCCACGGCCTGCCGACCGTCGACCCGGAGGATGTCGCGGCGGCGATCCTGGGGACCTGCCAGACCCGCCGCGCCGAGGTCGCCGTCCCGGGCTACCTCAACCTGATCGACGTCGCCCTCGCCGCCGCCCCCGAACCGGCGGTTCGCCTGGTTCGCCGCCTCTTCCACGGCGACCGCGCCCTGCATCCCTCCGACCAGCAGACCCGCGCCGCCTACGAGGCCCAGGTCCGCGCCATCGCCAAGGACCCCGACGCCAGCTGAGATTCCCGAACCCCGGGGCGCGGATGGTCAGCCGAACTGGATGCCCTGGGCGAGGGGGAGGTCGGTGGAGTAGTTGACGGTGTTGGTGGCGCGGCGCATGTAGGCCTTCCAGGAGTCGGAACCGGATTCGCGGCCGCCGCCGGTGTGCTTCTCGCCGCCGAAAGCCCCGCCGATCTCGGCGCCCGAGGTGCCGATATTGACGTTCGCGATGCCGCAGTCGGAGCCGTCGGCGGCCAGGAAACGTTCGGCCTCGCGCTGGTTTCCGGTGAATATTGCCGACGAGAGTCCCTGCGGCACACCGTTGTGCAGCGCGATCGCGGAGTCCAGTTCGTGGTAGGTGAGTACGTAGAGGATGGGCGCGAAGGTCTCCTCGCGCACCACCGCGGTCTGGGCGGGCATGCGCACGATGGCCGGGCGCACATAGTAGGAATCCTCGCCGGCGACCATGACTCGCTCCGCGCCGCACAACAACTCGCCGCCGTCGTCGACGGCGCGGGCGATGGCGTCCTGCATCGACCGGTAGGCGCGCTGGTTGATCAGCGGGCCCACGAGCACGCCATCGTCGAGCGGATTGCCTACGCGCAGTTGGTGATACGCTTTCTCGATCCGGTTCAGCAGGGGGCCGACGATATCCGCGTGCGCGATCAGCCTGCGTAGTGACGTGCAGCGCTGCCCCGCGGTGCCGGCGGCGGCGAAAACCACACCCCGCGTGGCCAGTTCTAGATCGGCCGACGGGGTGACGACGGCGGCGTTGTTGCCGCCCAGCTCGAGCAGGCAACGGCCGAATCGGCCCGCCACCCGCGGCCCGACCGCCCGCCCCATCCGCACCGATCCGGTGGCGCTGATCAGGGCGACCCGCTCGTCGTCGACCAGGCGCTCGCCGACCTCCACCCCGCCCTGGACCAGCTGATGAATATCCGGATCCGCGCCGACCTCCACGGCCGCCCGCCGCAGCAGCGTATGGCAGGCGAGCGCCGTCAACGGCGTTGTCTCCGAAGGCTTCCACACCACCGTGTCCCCGCACACGAGCGCGACGGCGGTATTCCACGACCACACCGCCACCGGAAAGTTGAACGCCGACAGCACCCCGACCACGCCGAGCGGATGCCAGGTCTCCATCAGCCGGTGCCCGGGCCGCTCCGACGGCATGGTGCGCCCGTACAGCTGGCGCGACAACCCCACCGCGAACTCGCAGATGTCGATCATCTCCTGCACCTCGCCGCGGGCCTCCGCACCGATCTTCCCGGCCTCGAGCGTCACCAGCTCGCCGAGTTCGCGGATGTGCTCGGTGAGTAGCTGCCCCAGGCGCCGCACCACGGCCGCCCGCTGTGGGGCGGGAACCGTGCGCCAGGACTGAAAGGCATTGGACGCCTTGGTGATCGCCTCGTCCACCGCGGCGCCGGAACTGGACCGCAGGCTCGCCAGTTCGCCGCCGGTGATCGGCGTTCGCACCGGCAGCGGGCCGGGCTCCGGGCGGGTGGCGCCCAGCGCCGCGAGCAGATGCTCGGCGCGGGAGCGCAATTCGCTGGTCGCGGGGGCGGTGAGTGCCGGTGTCATGCGATGCTCCGTATTCGACAGTGGTGTGCGTGATGACCGGGCGTGTACGTGCATCCGTTCCCGCCACGAGTCCGGGTTGCTGGGTTAGCCTTCGCTGATGGCTGATGCACCGGCGAAACCTGGTCTGGACGACATCGATCGACTGTTGATTCGCGAGTTGATGGCCGACGGCCGGGCCACGCTCTCCAACCTGGCGGAGAAGGCCAACCTGTCGGTGTCGGCGGTGCAGTCCCGGGTGCGGCGGCTCGAGGCGCGCGGGGTGATCCGCGGCTATACCGCCAAGGTCGATCCCGAGGCGCTGGGGCAGATGCTGTCCGCATTCGTCGCGATCACTCCTCTCGACCCCTCGCAGCCCGACGACGCGCCCGCGCTGCTGCAGCACATTCCCGGCATCGAGGAATGTCACTCGGTGGCCGGTGAGGAGAGCTACGTGCTGTTGGTGCGGGTGGCCTCACCACGGCACCTCGAGCAGCTGTTGCAGGAGATCCGCGCGACCGCCAACGTCAGAACCCGAAGCACCATCATTCTGCAGACATTCTATGACAGATGATGCTCGATCGTAATCTTTCCGGAAACCCGTAGCGAAACCGTAAATATTTACGTAACCTGCTGGTGTGACCCTCGAACTGGAGCGCCCCGGGACGGTTGCCGACACCACGCTGGTCACCCCCTCTCGGGTCCACGAAATCCTGTCCGCGAACATCTTGGCCGACGGTTTCGATCTGGTGCTGGATCTACGCGCCTCGCGTGGCCGGCGGCTGATCGATGCCCGCGACGGCACCGGCTATCTCGACATGTTCGGTTTCTTCGCGTCCTCGGCGCTGGGGATGAACCACCCGGCGCTGGCGGACGACGCGGATTTCCGGGCCGAACTCACCGCCGCCGCGCTGAACAAGCCGAGCAACTCCGACATCTACACCGTCGAGATGGCCCGGTTCGTCGACACCTTCGCACGGGTGCTGGGCGATCCCGCACTACCGCACCTGTTCTTCGTCGACGGCGGCGGTCTCGCGGTCGAGAACGCGCTCAAGGCCGCGTTCGACTGGAAGAGTCGACACAACGAGATGCGCGGTCGCCCAGCCGAACTGGGCACCAGGGTGCTCCATTTGACCGGCGCCTTCCACGGTCGCACCGGCTACACCATGTCGCTCACCAACACCGACCCGGTGAAGACCGCCCGTTTCCCGAAGTTCGACTGGCCGCGCATCGATACGCCGTATCTGTCGGAGAGCGTCGATATCGAGGCGGCCGAGGCCCGGGCGCTGGCACAGGCCCGCGCCGCCTTCGCCGAGCATCCGCACGACATCGCCTGCTTCATCGCCGAACCCATCCAGGGCGAGGGCGGCGACCGGCATATGCGCCCGGAGTTCCTGCGGGCGATGCGGGCGCTGTGCCACGAGCACGACGCGCTGTTCGTGCTCGACGAGGTGCAGACCGGCGTCGGCCTCACCGGCGGCATGTGGGCCTACCAGCAGTTGGGCCTGTGGCCGGACGTGGTGGCATTCGGTAAGAAGACCCAGGTGTGCGGGGTGATGGCGGGCGGGCGCGTCGATGAGGTGCCCGATAACGTCTTCGCCGTGAGTTCCCGGCTGAACTCCACCTGGGGCGGAAATCTTACGGATATGGTGCGGGCTCGCCGGATATTCGAGGTGATCGAGAGCCAAGACCTGGCCGCACGCGCCGGTCGGCTGGGTGCGCACCTGCTGTCGCGCCTGGTCGAGCTGGCGCAGCGTCATCCGGAGGTCACCGATCCGCGCGGGCGCGGCCTGATGTGCGCGGTCACGCTGGCCGATTCCACGCGACGCGACGCGGTCGTCACCGAACTGCGCGAGCGTGAGCACGTGTTGATCCTCGGCACGGGCGAGCGCGGCATCCGCTTCCGCCCCCCGCTCACGGTCACCGCCGACGAACTGGACGGTGCCGTGGACGCCCTGGACCGCGTGCTGAGTTGTTTCGGCCGCAGCGTGCCGGAATAAAGATGGGGGCGCGCCGAGGCGTCGACAGCCCGTGACTGATTTGTAGCGCGACATCGCTGGGATGTTGCTGTCAAAGGCGGTGTCGCCCTCTACTATTCGCCGCATGTCGATTTGCCGCCACGACCTTTCGGCCCGGTGCGGCGCATGACCGCACCCCGAGCGCGCCTGGGCGTCCTTGTCGCCGTAGTCGTACTGGCCGGTTGCTCATCGAGCAATGCGGACAAGAAGGAGCCGGAAGCAAGCCCTTCGACTCCGGTAGCCACGACCGGCGCCGAGGCGTCGCCGGTCGCGGCGAACCTGCTGCCGGGCATGCCGCCGCCGCTGTCGGCCACCGACGTCTACGCCGGTGCGCGGGAGCTGAGCCCGGCGGTGTCCGATCATTTGCCCAGGGTTTACGTGCCGAACAGCAAATCGCACACCGTCACGGTGATCGATCCGGCTACCTTCGAGGTGATCGACACCTACTCGTCGCAGGGCGAGGAGCCCCAGCACGTGGTGCCGTCCTACGACATGCAGACGCTGTACGCGACCAACGACCTGCCGATCGGCGGCGGCAGCCTGATGCCGATCGATCCGCGCACCGGCCAGGCCGGTGACCCGCTGCCGGTGCGCGACCCCTACAACATGTACTTCACGCCCGACGGCCGCTACGCCCTCGTCGTCGCCGAGGCGGACAAATCCCTGGACCTCTACGACCCGCGCACCTGGCAGCAGGTCAACGCCATTCCCGTGCCCGATTGCGCCGGTGTGGACCATATGGATTTCACCGCCGACGGCCGCTACGCCCTGGCCAGCTGCGAATTCTCCGGCCGCATGGCGGTGGTCGACATCGCCGCGCTGCGCTTGGTGCGGATGATCGATCTGCCGGGCGGGCCGGAGGGCATGCCGCAGGACGTCAAGCTGTCCCCGGACGGGTCCACCTTCTTCATCGCCGACATGATGGCCGACGGCATGTACACCGTCGACGCCAAGACCTTCGACGTCACCGGACACATCCCGACCGGCAAAGGCGCGCACGGGCTGTACGTCACCCGTGACTCGCGGCAGATGATCATCACCAATCGCGGTGAGGGCAGCCTCTCGGTATGGGATTTCGCGACCCGGGGACTCGTGCACAAGTGGCACATCCCCGGCGGCGGCAGCCCGGATATGGGCAATCTGTCCGCCGATGGCCGGGTGTTCTGGGTGGCGGGCCGTCATCACGACGAGGTGTATGCCATAGACATCGTCGACTGGAAGTTGTTGGCGCGCATCCCGGTCGGTCGAGGTCCGCACGGATTGACGGTGTGGCCACAGCCGGGGCGCTATTCGACCGGCCACACCGGCGTTATGCGCTGAGCAGCCCACAGCGGGGCCGTGTGGCTCAGGGGGCCGCGTACTTCAGGACGGGCGCCGCGTTCGGCCGGTCGGCGCAATTGTGAACTTCCCCCGAGGACGCATCGGATTCCGAATTTTCCGGGTGTCGCGGAAGGGGGATTCTGCCCGCCCCGCACCGCGTTTCACCTGGGATTTTATACTGGCAGCCAGCCAATAGCAGTACTCATCAGTAGGCCCTACTGGAATTTCCCGTCGTCCTGGTACTGGTTACACTCCGGGGCATGACGAGTGTCCAGCAGCAGCCTTCGCCGGGTTCGGCGGGCGCCCCCGATATCCACACCACCGCTGGGAAGCTGGCTGATCTGCGCAATCGGCTGGAAGAGGCCAAGCACCCGATGGGTGAGGCCGCGGTCGACAAGGTTCACGCCAAGGGCAAGATGACCGCGCGCGAGCGCATCCTGGCGCTGCTGGACGAGGGTTCGTTCGTCGAGATGGACGCGCTGGCGCGGCATCGCAGCGTGAACTTCGGCCTGGAGAACAACCGCCCGCTGGGCGACGGCGTCGTCACCGGCTACGGCACCGTCGACGGCCGCGACGTGTGCATCTTCAGTCAGGACGTCACCGTCTTCGGCGGCAGCCTCGGCGAGGTGTACGGCGAGAAGATCGTCAAGGTGCAGGATCTGGCGCTCAAGACCGGCCGCCCGCTGATCGGCATCAACGAGGGCGCCGGGGCTCGCATCCAGGAGGGCGTGGTCTCGCTCGGCCTCTACGGCGAGATCTTCCACCGCAATATCCAGGCCTCCGGCGTGATCCCGCAGATCTCGCTGATCATGGGCCCGGCCGCGGGCGGCCATGTGTACTCGCCCGCGCTGACCGACTTCGTCGTCATGGTCGATCAGACCAGCCAGATGTTCATCACCGGCCCGGACGTCATCAAGACCGTCACCGGAGAGGAAGTCACCATGGAGGAGTTGGGCGGCGCCCACACCCACATGGTGAAATCCGGTGCGGCGCACTACGTCGCCTCCGGCGAGCAGGACGCGCTGGACTACGTCAAGGACCTGCTGAGCTACCTGCCCAGCAACAACCGGGCCGAGGCGCCGCGTTTCCCCGCCAGCGATCCGATCGAGGGCGCCATCGAGGATTCGCTGACCGAAGAAGACCTCGAGCTCGACACGCTGATCCCGGACTCGCCGAACCAGCCGTACGACATGCACGAGGTCATCCGCCGCCTGCTCGATGACGACGAGTTCCTCGAGGTGCAGGCCGAGCGCGCGATGAACATCATCGTCGGCTTCGGCCGCATCGACGGCCGCAGTGTCGGCATCGTGGCCAACCAGCCCACCCAGTACGCGGGCTGCCTGGATATCGACGCCTCGGAGAAGGCCGCGCGGTTCGTGCGCACCTGCGACGCGTTCAACATCCCGATCATCACGCTGGTCGACGTGCCGGGCTTCCTCCCCGGCACCGACCAGGAGTTCAACGGCATCATCCGGCGTGGCGCCAAGCTGCTCTACGCCTACGGCGAGGCCACAGTGGGCAAAATCACCATCATCACCCGCAAGGCCTACGGCGGCGCCTACGACGTGATGGGCTCCAAGCATATGGGCGCGGATGTGAACCTGGCGTGGCCGACCGCGCAGATCGCGGTCATGGGCGCCTCCGGCGCGGTCGGATTCGTTTACCGCAAGCAGCTCGCACAGGCGGCCTCCGAGGGCGCCGACGTCGATGCGCTGCGGCTCGAGCTGCAGAACGAGTACGAGGACACCCTCGTGAACCCCTACGTGGCGGCCGAGCGCGGCTACGTCGACGCGGTCATCCCGCCCTCGCAGACGCGCGGCCAGATCGTCTCGGCGCTGCGGCTGCTGGAACGCAAGATGGTGACCCTGCCGCCGAAGAAGCACGGCAACATTCCGCTCTGATGCGGCGATAAGCGCGGTAGCGGAGGCACACTGCAGTTGTGAGAAAGAACAGCATCTCGCGCGTAACCGCCTCATCCGAGCAAAAATGGTAGGAACAGGCCCTGCGGGGGCTCCGGCACATGGACAGGAGGAGCTGGCGCTGTGACGGCTGTAGCTGATGAAGAGGTATTGCGCGCTGCCGAACTGGATCTGTCGGTCGACGACTTCGTCGCGATGGAGCCGGTGGTCACCGATACCGAATCGAACGCGGGACCCGTCATCCGGATCCTGAAGGGCACGCCCACCGACGACGAGATCGCCGCCCTGGTGTGTGTGCTGGCGGCTGCCGCGGCGAACTCCGCCGCGACATCCGTCGAGACGGGCCCGTCCGACCAGTGGGGCAGGCCGACGCTGATGCACCGCGGGACGTCGCCGTTCTCGCCCTACGCCTTCCCCTACCTGTCGCACCTGCGCGGCTAGATGGAGTTCGTACTCGGCTCCGCCTCGCCCGCCCGGCTGCAGGTGCTGCGGTCGGCCGGTCTGAGCCCGCTGGTGCGGGTCTCGGACGTGGACGAGGACGCGGTGGCCGCGGCGCTGCCGCCCGATACCGCCCCCGAGGGCGTGGTCACCGCGCTGGCCCGCGCCAAGGCCCAGAGCGTCGCCACGACCCTGATCGCGGAGTCCGCCGCCGTCGTCGCGGATTGCGTGGTGGTGGGCTGTGATTCGATGCTGCTGGTGAACGGCGTGCTGCAGGGTAAGCCGCTGACACCGGAGGTGGCCCGGGCACGCTGGGCCGAAATGGCCGGGGGCAGCGCGGATCTGCTGACCGGCCACAGCGTGCTGCGGATCCGCGACGGCGCCGTGACGGCGGAGGCCGCCGACTGCAGCGCCACCACCGTGCATTTCGCCAAGCCCGAGCCCGAGGAGCTGGACGCCTACCTCGCCTCCGGCGAGCCATTGCAGGTGGCCGGTGCCTTCACCCTGGACGGCCGCGGCGGCTGGTTCGTCGACCGCATCGAGGGCGACCCGTCGAGCGTGATCGGAATCGGGCTACCGCTGCTGCGTCGACTGCTTTCCGGCGTGGGAGTCGGCGTTGCGCAATTGTGGGTCGGCACGTAGCTGCGGAGCTACCCGCCCGCCCGCCGGGGCGGCCAACCGAGGCTCGCCGTCCTGTCGCATCTCGGGCAGCTCGGCCGGATCCGGCAGCAGCGTGTTCTCCAGCGCCTCCAGCCGGGCCACGCACATCTCGGGCTCCACGAACGGATGCAGCCGCACGTTGACCGAATCCCGGCCGCCGTTGCGGTCGAGAATCTCGCGCATCAGGCCCAGGTGCACCCCGCACACCACCTCGGAGTGGGTGCGGGCCAGATCACGCAGCGGGCAGGCCGTGAGCCGGATCATGACCTGCTCGTCGGTCTCCGTCGAGGGGTCCCGCTCGGGCGCGAAGCCGAGTTCGGACATCGTCGTCACGGTGACGTCCTTGGCGTCGGCGAGCGAGGCGATCGGCTGGTCCAGTGACTCCAGCTTGGCGCCCCAGGCGCGCCCGGCGGCGATCGCCGCATCCGAGCGGCGGCGCGGATCGCTGCCCAACTGGTCGGCCAGCACCTGGGCGAGATCCTGATAGCCGACCGATCGCTGGACGGCGGTATAGCCGATGCGCGGACGGCCGCGGCCGCGCGGGGGCTGCTGGAACTGCCGCACGAGCGATTCGCGCGTCAGCACGTCCAGATGGAAGCGGACGGTGGTGACGTGCTGCCCGGTGACTCTTGCGAGTTCTTGGGCATCGAGAGGCTCGCTGGCGCCACGTAGGATCGCGAGCAGGCGCCGTCGTGGCCAAGAATCAGACATAGCTCACCCCTCCTCCCGGGAGACTTTATCGGATGAGGCTGCGACTTATTCGCTCTTCACCCGATTCGTGATGTGAAACCGGTTGCTGTAACGCTTCGCACCTACGATCGGAGTGGAACTGCTGACCACCCGTCTACCACGCGTGAAGGACCAAACACCGTGCCCGTCGCCCCGGACCCTCATCCATCCTTCGGCTCCCACGCACACCCTCACCGACTAGTAACCACGGAGTGGCTGTCGGCAAACATCGGCGCGCCGGAACTCAGGATCGTGGAGTCCAACGAGGACGTACTGCTCTACGACATCGGGCACGTGCCCGGCGCCATCAAGATCGACTGGCGGGCTGAGCTTACCGACCCGAGTACGCGGGATGTCATCGACGGTGCCCGTTTCGCCGATTTGATGCGAGCAAAGGGTATCGAGCGCGAGGACACCGTGGTGGTCTACGGGGACAAGGCGAACGGCACGGCCGCCGCCACGCTGTGGGTTTTCGAGCTTTTCGGGCATCCCGACGTGCGGTTGCTCGACGGCGGGCGTGACGCGTGGATCTCCGAGGAGCGCGACACGACCTTCGAGGTGCCCGATGTCGGGCTGGGCGAGTATCCGGTGGTCGATCGGGACGACAAGCGGGCGCGGGTGTTCCTGGACGAGGTGCGGACGCGGCTGGGGCAGTCGCTGATCGACGTGCGCGTGGCGCAGGAGTACACCGGTGAGCGCGATCGCATCACCGATCGGCCGGAGGAGCAGGCGCTGCGGGCGGGACACATTCCCACGGCGGTGAACATCCCCTGGACCGCGGCGATCGCGGGCGACAGCAGGTTCCGGTCCCGCGCGGAGCTGGATCGCATCTACGAGCCCACGCTCGACACGAGCGAGACGATCACCTACTGCCGGATCGGAGAGCATTCGGCGCACACGTGGTTCGTGCTGACGTATCTGCTGGGCCGGGAGAACGTGCGCAACTACGACGGTTCCTGGACCGAATGGAGTAACGCGGTGCGGACCCCGATCGTTAAAGGCGACGAGCCGGGAGAGGTTGCCGACGACGGAGCACCGACCCCCGTCGGCCCGGGCTTCGGGAGCGGTTCAGTCCACCCCCGTTGACGGTGTAAAACGCACTGTTTCGCCACCGTGACGGCCATCCTACTACCCAGTAGGCCCTAGCCCGGGTTCGGCGTCTGTTGGCACACTGCCTACACTCGCTCCAGACGAAAGTTGTCCAAAGCACAGGAGGCTCAGTGCCCAGCCATGCCAACGCGCAGATCACCAAGGTTCTGATTGCCAATCGGGGCGAGATCGCGGTGCGTGTGATCCGGGCCGCCAAGGATGCCGGTATCGCGAGTGTTGCGGTGTATGCGGAACCGGATGCGGATGCGCCGTTCGTGAGGATTGCCGATGAGGCGTTCGCGCTCGGTGGTCAGACGTCGGCGGAGTCGTACCTGGTGTTCGACAAGATTCTCGAGGCCGCGCGTAAGTCGGGTGCCGATGCGGTTCATCCGGGGTACGGGTTTCTTTCGGAGAATGCGGATTTCGCGCAGGCGGTGATCGATGCGGGGCTGATTTGGATCGGGCCGTCGCCGCGGTCGATTCGGGATCTGGGGGACAAGGTGACCGCGCGGCATATCGCCGAGCGGGCGTCCGCGCCGATGGCGGCGGGGACCAAGGATCCGGTCGAGGATGCGACCGAGGTTGTGGAGTTCGCGAAGAAGTACGGTGTGCCGGTGGCGATCAAGGCGGCGTTCGGTGGTGGTGGGCGTGGGATGAAGGTTGCGCACACGATCGCCGAGATTCCGGAGTTGTTCGAGTCGGCGACGCGGGAGGCGACGGCGGCGTTCGGGCGTGGTGAGTGTTTCGTGGAGCAGTATCTGGACAAGGCGCGTCATGTCGAGGCGCAGGTGCTGGCCGATCAGCACGGCAATGTGATTGTGGCGGGGACTCGTGACT
>NZ_BAAGSM010000034.1:0-84951 GCF_054782435.1 Nocardia thraciensis | reverse complement strand
ACCGGACGCAACCCGGTCCCATGCTCATGGCAAACCGGTGGTCCCTTCAGGCTGGCAGCCGACACATCCAGCGATCGCCTAGCCCCAGGCGGCCGAGGATCTCCGACCCCGGTTCGCCGGAGAGGGTGAACAGGTCGTCGGGGGTGTACCAGTCGCGGAAGTTCGCAAGCGCGAACGCCGCTCTGAGCACGTCGAGCGCGGGGTGTTGCTCGGGCAGGATGCCGAGCATCGCGTCTACCAGCTCGGATGCTGTCGGTGGTGTCGTCATCAGGCTTCCCCTATCGACCCAGGGCGGGCCGCCGTGTGTCAATGTTGTTGCGCAGCAGTCGTTTTCGTGTTCGTAGCCGGATGATGCCCGCCTCGACCAGTACCCGGTGGGCTTCGCGTTTGCGGGCGCAGAACTCCGGGGTGCACAGGATGTGCTGCTGCATGATCTTGTGCGCTTGCGGCACGGTCGGCGGGCACGAGCATCCCCGGCGGGCAGAACCGCGACGGGCACCTGACCTGCACAAGCTTGTCACCGTCCATGCCCGCTATCGCGCACGCGGACGTGTAGATCCAAGGCCCGTCTGACACTTTGCCCTCCCTGCATCGCGGTCGGTGGTGAGGCACCCACCGCCGGGGAGCCGGACCGGGGGTGTTTCGGCTACGACTCGGCGGCGGGGCTTACCAACAACCCTGGTTGCAGCACACCCTCACCGGAACCGGGATACCGTTTACCAGTGTTTTCCGGTCAGGTCAGCGGCCCGCTGCTGCGAGAGCTACGCACCGTGGCGGGCATCGGGCTACGGCAGATGGCGGGGCTCATCAACTACACGCCCGGGAATCTGTCGCTGATCGAGAATGGCCGAAAGCCAGTGAACGACAGCGTGATTGAGGCATATCGGGGGGGTGCTGCAGGACCCTGCCCTGGGCTTGGCCGCTGTGGACGTCGAGAGGTTGGCGCGTACGACCGCCGACCCCGCGGCGGCAGGTTCGTCATCACTCGAAGACATCTCGGCGATTCTGGAGCGTTCCAGGCGGCTGGAAGACACGGCCGGAGCAGCGCTCGTGCTCCCGGTCGCGCGGGGTATCGACGGATTGGCTCGGGCGCTGGCTGCGAATCAGGTTGCCGACAGCGCGGACCTGGCCGACGACACCACTGATCGCAGCCACTATGCACATGTGTTGAGCTTCCGCGCCTACAGCCTGCGGGAGCAGGGCCGCCTCAGTGATGCGATGGACCTCACCACTGCCGCGCTGGAGGTGACCGGGGTACACCCGTCGGTACGGGCCTACGACATGTATCAGCTGGCGAAGTTCGTTGCTGCCTCCGGCGATTCGGGTAGGGCGCTGCGCCTGCTGCACAAGGCTGACCGCGCGACCGAGGGCCTGGACGGGATAGATCAACCGTCGTGGGCGTATTGGTACAACCCAGCGTTCTTCGCCCTGCAACGCGGGCGTGTGCTGTGGATCGCGGGGGCCAAGGAGCAAGGACGGGCCGAAGTTCTCGCCGCCTTGGCAGCGATGCCCGAGGCCGATCGCGAGTCCACCTGGGCGGTCAGGTGGCGCGCCGTCTCCGAAGGCGCTGACATCCCCGGCTGACGAGCTCGTCGTATCGGCAACACCGACGCTCCGTGTCGCTGTCTTACCGGAACCAAGAACGGCCCGCACTCCACCAGGCTGGAGCGCGGGCCGTTCTGTGTCACAACGTGTCACAATCCGCGAAGTATGGGCACGTCCGCCACCGTCCGCCAGGGTGCATCGGCGCAGGTGACGGACGTTTCTGGACGGGCGTAGACCTCCCTGGCCGCGATCCTGCCGTCCCCTCGATCGACAGGAGCGCGGCGGGGCGGGACGGGTGGGGCACGGCACCCCTCGAGACGTGCCCCGCCCGCGGGCCCACCACCCGGCGGTGGGTACCACCGTGTGATCCGGTGTCGATACAGACAATGCCGTCGGGACCTTGTCGAGGGCTTAAGGAGCGCTTGCGATCGGGCTTATTCGACGAGGACGACGATCAGGTTCCCCGGGCGGGGCTCGCCCCGGTCGCGGGCGAGTTCGAGGTCGACGTTCGCCGACGGCCCGCCGATGAAGGTGATGGGGCGGCGGGAGTCCAGCCGGTCGAGAATTTCCGGCAGCGAGGCCGCGATCTGGTCGGTGCGCACCACGCAGACGTGGCAGCCGGGAATCAGGGTCGAGTCGCGCCGCCGCTGACCGGGGCCGCCGTCGAGCACGATCGTTCCGGAGTCGGCGTCCGCCCCGGTGCATGTGGTGATCACGGCATCGACTCGGCCGAGATCGGTGGCGAAGCGCTGCGGGTGCTCGGGGACGATCCAATGCCCGTGCGTCTCCGCCCAGCGCTCGAGCCATTCCCCGGGCAGCCCGTCGGGCGCCGTGACCGAGGTGGCGCCGTTCTCGCGCAGCACCGTGTTGACGGTTTCGGCGATGTCCGGCTCGATGGTCGGGACCGGCTGAGCCCCATAGTGTTTCAGCCGCTCGACGAACAGCTCCACCAGTGCCGAGCGATCCGCGGCCGAGACCTCCTCGGGATCCCTGCGGTAGTGGCGCGGCACCGGCACGGTGCGTTCGTCGTCGGGCAGGGACATCAGCCCGTCGCGCACGCGGCGCAAGAATTCCTCTCGCGACATCACCGTGCCCTCCGGGTGGACGCGTTCAACGAGATCCGTTCACCGGTCGTGCCGGGAGCCAGCCGTTGCAAGAACACCTCCAGATCGTGCCGGGGTCGGCACGACCTACTCGATGCCTACCACCGAGGAACAGGCTACCCTCGAGTAGGTACCCGGCTAATCCAGCGCAACATCTCGGTGGTCAGAGGGTGTTTCCGACGCGTGCGTCAGGCACCGGCCGCGCGGATGCCGGCGAGGAATTCCGCGTTGGTATCGGTCTGCCGCAGGCCGGTCAGCAGCAGTTCGAGCGCGTGCTGCGGGTCGCGCCCGGCCACCGTGCCGCGCAGCGTCTGGATGGCGGCCGCCTCGTCGGGATGCAGCAGGAGGTCGTCCTTGCGCGTGCTCGACTGCGCGATGTCGACCGCGGGGTGCAGGCGGCGTTCGGCGGTGCGGCGGTCGAGCTTCAGCTCGGCGTTGCCGGTGCCCTTGTACTCCTCGAAGATCACGGTGTCGGCGACCGAGCCGGTCTCCACCAGCGCGGAGGCGACGATGGTGAGCGAGCCGCCGTTCTCGATATTGCGCGCCGCGCCGAGGAATTTCTTCGGCGGCGCCAGCGCGGCGGCGTCCACACCGCCGGACAGGATGCGCCCAGATGCGGACGAGGCCAGGTTGTAGGCGCGGGCGAGGCGGGTCAGCGAATCCAGCAGGACCACCACGTCCCGGCCCATCTCGACCAGCCGCTTGGCGTGTTCGATGGCCAGCTCCGCGACCGCGACATGCTCGCGCGGCGGCTGGTCGAAGGTGGCGGCGGCGATATCGGCGGGTACCGCGCGGGTGAGGTCGGTGACCTCCTCCGGGCGCTCGCCGACCAGCACCAACATCAGCTGGCATTCGGGGTGGTTCTTGGTGATGCCGTGCGCGATCGATTGCAGCACAGAGGTTTTGCCCGCCTTGGGCGGCGCGACGACCAGGGCGCGTTGGCCTTTCCCGATCGGCATGACGAGATCGGTGACGCGCGTGGTCATTTCGTGCGGTTCGGTTTCCAGCCGCAACCGGTCCTGTGGATAGATGGGGACCAATTCGGAAAAGTGCGGCCGGGACCGCGCCTGCGCGGGTGCGAGCCCGTTGACGGTGTCGACCCGCACCAGCGGGGCGTGTGCGACGCCGTCGCGCCCGGACCCGAGGACCCCGGTGACCGAATCGCCCCGGCGCAGGCCGTTTTCCCGGACCATGCGCATCGTCACATGGGCATCGCCCGGACCGGCCAGATAGCCGTCGACGTGCAGTCTCGCTCGGTTGTCAGTGATGTCGAGGATGCCGGTGACCGGTCTGCTCGACGAGTTCGCGGCGTCGTTGTCGCCGTCAGATCTGTGAATCGTGTTCTGTTCCATGGTGTTTCTCCTGAATGTAGGAATGAGTGAGTGGTCATCGTGGTCGCGGCGAGGCCGGAATCGCGGCGCGGCCGCGGAGGAACTCGGATCGATCCGGATAGCGCTACGAGCGCTGCGAGAGCGGACGAACCGGGAGGTGAAGAAATCCTGCGGGAAGGGATGGGCCCTGTGCGGAGGGTTGTGTCGACCTGCGTCCACAAGATGACGACGATGCCTACGGTAGCGGCACTATCCACAACACGCAACGGTCCTCATCTGTTCCCGACCGTCGCCTACCACTCGAACCGCAGGTCGGCGCCGCGAAATCCCGACTCGCAGGACCAGCACCGCACCGGTCGCGCTGCCCGCGTTCGCCGCGCGCCGGGCATGCGATGCTGAGGGTTCGCTCGAAAGCTCACTCACGCCAGTCAGTGGGGCATCGCCCAGCACTCGATCCACGGATCCAACGACCGAACAGTGTGTTCCGGCCTGAACGTCGTTGCACCCGTGCCGAGGAGTCGTGAGTGGGGTGGGTGGGGTTATGCGTCGGCGGTGATGAAATCGGCGGCCTTCTCGCCGATCATGTAGCAGGGGGCGTTGGTGTTGCCGCCGGTGATGCTGGGCATGATCGATGCGTCGGCGACGCGCAGGCCCTCGATGCCGCGCACGCGCAGCTGCGGGTCGACCACGGCGCGCTCGTCGACGCCCATCCGGCAGGTGCCGACCGGGTGGTAGACCGAGTGCACGCGGTTGGGCAGCTCCCGGCGCAGCGCCGTCTCCTCCTGCAGGGCGGGACCGGGGGTGTACTCCTCGGTGATATCGCCCGCGATCGCCTTGTTGGCCATGATCTCGCGGATCATCCGGATGCCCTCGACGAGGAATTCGGTATCGGCCGGATCCGACAGGTAGCCCGGGTCTATCACGGGGGAGTCGAAGGGGTCGGCCGAGGCCAGCCGCAGTTCGCCGCGGCTTTTGGGATAGATCAGGGTCGGGAAGATGGTGAGCCCGGCGCGCCGGTCCACCATGTGCAGCTTGTCCTCGTCCTGGTTGGGCACCGGGTAGCTCCACGGCAGGGTATGGATCTGCATATCCGGAATATCTTGTGCGAAAGTCGTTTTCACGAATCCGCAGGCCTCGAAGACGGTGCGGCCGAACCAGGAGCTGCCCGGGTTGCGCAGCTCGCGCATGATGCCGCGCGCGAAGTATGTGGGAATGCCGCGGTGGATCGCCTTCTTGGAGAGGAAGGTCATCGGCACGAACAGGTGGTCGTGCAGGTTCTGGCCGACCGGCAGGTCCGCGTGCACGTCGATGCCCAGCTCGCGCAGCTGCGCGGCCGGGCCGACGCCCGACAGCATCAGGATCTGCGCCGACCCCATCACGCCGCCGGAGACCACGACCTCCTTGGCCGCGCGGATGATGCGCCGCCCGCCCTTCTCGATGACCTCGACGCCGGTCGCCCGGTCGCCCTCGATGACGACCCGCGCGACGTGCGCGTTCGTCAGCACCGTCAGGTTCGGGTTCGGCATGTTGGTGAGGTAGCCGCGCGCGGAACTGTAGCGCAGGCCATAGCGCACGCTCTGCTGGAAAACGCTGATGCCCTCCTGCGATTCGCCGTTGTAGTCGGCGATCCGGGGCACCCCGAGGGTGTCGGTGGCGGCGGTGATGAATTCCTGCGAGATCGGCGTGAGGTCCTTCTGTCGGGTCACCTCGATCGGGCCGCCGCTGCCGCGCACCTCGCTGGCGCCGTCCTCCCAGTTCTCCAGGCGCTTGTAGGCGGGCAGCACGTCGTCGTAGCTCCAGCCCTCGCAGCCCTCGGCCGCCCAGGAATCGAAGTTGGCCCGGTTGCCCCGCACGAACAGCATGCCGTTGACGGAGCTCGAGCCGCCCAGCACCTTGCCGCGGGTCATCGGGATCTCGCGGTCGTTGGCGAACTTCTGCGGCACCGAGTACTGCTTCCAGGTCACGCGCTTCTTCAGCTGCGGGACGGTGTGCACCATGGTGATCGCGCCGGGCATGGTCACCAGGCGGGTGTTGTCCTTGCGCCCGGCCTCCAGCAGGATCACGCGGGCCCCGTGCTCGGCGAGCCGGCCCGCGATGGTGGCCCCGGAGCTGCCCGCGCCCACGACGATGTAATCGGCTTCGGTCGCATCCGCGCTGCGCGGAGAGTCGGTCATAGTGCTTACCTCATCCTCGAAGTAGTCGTCGGCGGCGCAAGGCCGCCCGGGAGCGTGCCCGAGATCACTGTAGAACAAGTTCTAATTCTAGTGAAGATCCGCCATCGATCGGGGCTTCCGGCCGGCATCCAGCGCGCTCTCGGGCCGATGGTGTAAGACGATCTTTCGGAATCCTGCCCAGACACCTGTTCAGTTGGGCGCGATAGTGCTTCAATCTATATAGAACTCGTTCCATTTTCGTCTCGGTTCGCAACGCTGCGAACACTGAGGAGGAGCCGTGCCCGTTCCGGCCGCAGCAGATCCCGGACTACCTGCCGGATTCGATTTCACCGATCCCGGGCTGTGGGCGACCCGCAGTCCCGTCGCGGAATTCGCCGCGTTGCGACGCACCGCGCCGGTCTGGTGGAACGATCAGACGCCCGAGCAGGCGGCGCCGTTCGACGACGCCGGGTACTGGGTGGTCAGTCGCCACGAGGACATCCGGGAGATCTCCCGGCACGCGGATGTCTACTCGTCGCACCGCAAGGGCGCCATCATCCGGCTGCCCGGCTACACCACGCCGGAGCAGATGCAGATGACCAACGACTCGCTGCTGGTCAACATGGATCCGCCCAAGCACACCAAGATCCGCCGCATCGTCTCCAAGGGCTTCACGCCGCGGGCGGTGGAGGGGCTGCGGGCGGCGCTGACCGAGCGGGCCGAGCGAATCGTGCACGCGGCAAAGGCATCCGGCGGCGGCGACTTCGTGCAGCAGGTCGCCTGCGAGCTGCCGCTGCAGGCGATCGCGGAACTGCTCGGTGTGCCGCAGGACGATCGGTACAAGCTGTTCGACTGGTCCAATCAGATGCTCAGCTACGACGATCCGGAGTACGGCGACTCCACCGCCGCGTCGGCCGAGATCCTCGGCTACGCCTGGGCCATGGCCGAGCAGCGGCGCAACAGTCCGGTCGCCGACATCGTGAGTCAGCTGGTCACCGCCGATATCGACGGGGAGGCACTGGGATCCGACGAGTTCGGCTTCTTCGTGATACTGCTGACCGTGGCGGGCAACGAGACCACGCGCAATGCCATCACCCACGGTATGAAGGCTTTCGTGGACCATCCCGAGCAGTGGGAGCTGTACCGCGACCAGCGCCCGCGCACCGCGCCGGACGAGATCGTGCGGTGGGCGACGCCGGTCACCGCGTTCCAGCGCACGGCGACCCGGGACGTGGAGCTGGGCGGGCAGCGGATCGAGGCGGGGCAGCGGCTCGGAATCTTCTACAGCTCGGCCAATTTCGACGAGGCGGCGTTCGAGGAGCCGCACCGCTTCGACATCCTGCGTGACCCCAATCCGCACCTCGGGTTCGGCGGGACCGGGGCGCACTACTGCGTGGGCGCGAATCTGGCCCGGCTCGAGATCGACCTGATGTTCAATGCCATCGCCGACGCCATGCCCGAGTTGCGCCAGCGCTCCGAGCCGGAGCGGTTGCGGTCGGGCTGGATCAACGGCATCAAGCACTGGCAGGTCGAGTACTCCTGATTCGTCCTATCATCGCCCCTGTGACTATTCGTGACATTCCCGTACGTACCCTTTCCGACGAACCCACCACGCTCGGCGAACTGGCAGGGGACAAGGCGCTGCTGGTGGTGAACGTGGCCTCCAAGTGCGGTCTCACCCCGCAGTACACCGGCCTGGTGGAGCTGCAGCAGACCTACGGCCCGCGCGGATTCAGCGTGGTCGGGGTGCCGTGCAACCAGTTCATGGGCCAGGAGCCCGGTACGGCCGCGGAGATCGAGCAGTTCTGCTCGACCACCTACGGTGTGGATTTCCCGCTGCTCGAGAAGACCGACGTCAACGGCGACGGGCGGCATGCGCTGTACTGGGAACTGACGCAGACCGCCGACGCCGAGGGCGAGGCGGGCGATATCCAGTGGAACTTCGAGAAATTCCTCGTCGATCGCGACGGCAAGGTGGTGGGCCGGTTCCGCCCCCGCACCGAGCCGAAGGACCCGGCGGTGGTGTCCGCCATTGAAGCTGCGCTGTAGATCCCGGCCGAAAACGTGCCGGGAATGAGGGGGCGTGCGTGCCCACACGCGGGGATGACGTGGGGCGTGCCCAGGCGTCGGGAATGAGGTGGGGCGTGCCCACACGCGGGGAACGACGTTGGGCCCGCCCGCGTGGGGAATGACGTTGGGCCCGCCCGCGTGGGGAATGACGTTGGGCCCGCCCGCGTGGGGAATGACGTTGGGCCCGCCCGCGTGGGGAATGACGTTGGGCGCACCCGCGTGGGGAATGACGTTGGGCGCACCCGCGCGGGGTATGACGTTTAGCGCGTCTTATGGATCCTTTGGGTGGGTCAGCGTCGGCGGCGGTAGCGCACGGCGCAGGGCTGCTGTAGCTGTACGACCATCTTGGAGTGGTCGTTGCGGTAGCTGTCGGAGGGCTGGGTCATCTCGAACTCCCAGTCCCGCAACAGAATCGAGAAGATCGCCTTGAGCTGCATGAGCGCGAAGGCCGCGCCGACGCAGCGGTGCCGCCCGGCGCCGAACGGGATCCAGGTCCAGCGGTTGACCAGATCGGCCTGGTTCGGGTCGAGGTAGCGGCCCGGATCGAAATTGTCGGGGTCCGGGAAGTCTTCGGGGATGCGATTGGACACCGCCGGGGTGGCGGCCACGAGATCGCCTGGCGCGATGCGGTTTCCGCACACCTCGAACTCGTCGCGCGCGATCCGCATGAGGATGATCAGTGGCGGATGCAGTCGCAGCGTCTCCTTGAGCACCGCCTCCAGTTGCGGAATCTGCCGCAGTGCATGAAAACTCACGTCCTTGCCGTCCGCGTACAGCTCGTCCAGCTCGGTCGCGACGCTCGCGAACTGCTCCGGGTGGCGCAGCAGTTCGATCACCGTCCAGGCCGCGGTCCCCGATGTGGTGTGGTGCCCGGCGAACATCATCGAGATGAAGATGCCGGTGATCTCACTGGCCGAGAAGCGCGGGTTGCCCTGTTCGTCGCGGATCGACACCAGCACGTCGAGCATGTCCCGATCGTCCTTGCCCGCAGGTGGATTCGCGATCCGGCCGTTCATGATGCCCTGCACCAGCTCGACGAGTTCGGCGCGCGCCTCGTCGCGGCGGCGGAAGCTCTCGATGGGTGCGTAGGGGTCGACGTAGCACAGCGCGTCGGTGCCCTGTTCCAGTTCGTGATACAGATGCGCGAACCGCCCGTCGAGTTCGTCGCGGAACTTCTTGCCGATCAGACAGGCCGAGGAGGTATAGATGGTCAGCTCGGCGAAGAACTCCAGCAGATCGATCTCGCCCTCGTCGCCCCAGCGCGACAGCATCCGATCTACCTCGTGCGCAATGGTTTCCGCGTGCCCGCGCATGTGCTCGCCGCGCAGCGCCTGGTTGTGCAGCATCTCCTTGCGGCGCTCCGGGCTGGCGTCGAACACCACGCCCTCGCCGAAGATCGGCTTCATGAACGGGTAGGCCGCGCCCTGGTCCAGGTCCTCGTCGGCGGCGCGGAAGAAGAACTCGTTGGCCTCCGAGCCCGACAGCAGGATCACGTCCTTGTCGGCCAGCCGGAACGAACCCACATCGCCGCACTCCGCGCGGACCCGGCGCATCAGGGCGATCGGATCGGTGCGGAACTCCTCCAGATGGCCGTGTTCATGATTGTCGCCGGACACCTGCCGCGGTTTGACGAGCGTCATCGGAAATCCTTCCGCCGTACCGGATCCACCTGTGATGGACACGTGTCTGGACGGTACTACGGAAGCCGATCCACGGCAAGGTGCTCGACGGTCTCGGAGCAGAATCGGGTGCAAGGCGGCACCCCAGCGCGACCCCCGCGTTTTCTGGCATGCCGCGACCCGCACATTCCCGGTGTGGAATCGATTACTCCAGCACTCGGAGAGTGGATTTTTCGAGCCGGTCGGCGATTTCGACGTAGGACGCGTAGCCCATGCCCGCGCGGACCAGGGCGCCCGCGTAGAGGAGTTCCAGTGTTTCCACGACTTCCGGATCGGCATTGTCGCCCAGTGCTGTGACCAGGCGCTTGCGGATCTCGGATCCGATGCGCACCCGCAGGTGCGCCACGTCCGGGTCGGTGCCCAGCAGCGCGCTGGTCACCGCGCCCGCGAGTGCGGGCTCGTCGGCCACCAGCATGGCGATCTGACGCTGCACCGCGACGACCCGAGCGGTGGTGCCGGAATCGTCGTCGGCGGGCGGCGGCGTCGCGGCCAAGCGGCGCCAGAAGACCTCCGCCACAAGGTGTTCCTTGGAGGAGAAGTACGTATACGCGGTGGCGGTGCCCACTCCGGCCGCGGCGGCGACCATCCGGACCGTCAGCCCTGCGAAACCCTCGCGGGACAGCACCTCGAGCGCGGCCCGAGTGAGCCGGTCGACGGTGTCGGCCTGCTTCTCGGTGAGGCGGCGCCGAGTCGCCTCCATGCTGACGGGCAAGGGATCGGACACGTGTCTGGATGCTACTATGGACACCTCTTACAGGCAACTCGCACGGCCCGCGACACCGGCCGTGTGCCACGTGCCGACAGAAAGGTCCGCCCCTCATGACCCGTGCCGATTCGGCGACTCCCGTTGGTTCGGAAGAATTGTTCGACCTTGCCGAGCAAACTACCGGTTTCATGCCGATCGAGGAGGGGAGGACGCTGTACGAGGCGGTGCTGCGGTATGCGGGTGACGGCATCGTCGTCGAAATCGGGACCTATTGCGGCAAGTCGGCGATCTACCTCGGTGCCGCGGCCCGCGAAACCGGCGCGACGGTGTACACGATCGATCACCACCACGGCTCGGAGGAACACCAGCCGGGCTGGGAATATCACGACAGCTCCCTGGTCGACCCGGAGACCGGACGATTCGACACCGTCGCCGCATTCCGTCGGTCGATCGTGCGCGCCGGTCTCACCGACACGGTCATCGGCGTCGTCGGCGCCTCCGCCACGGTCGCACGCATGTGGCGCACCCCGATCCGCCTCCTGTTCATCGACGGCGGCCACACGGAGGAAGCGGCCCATCGCGACTACGACAACTGGGCCCACTGGGTCGCCGCAGGCGGCGCCCTCATCATCCACGACGTCTTCCCCAACCCCCGCGACGGCGGCCAGGCCCCGTACCACATCTACCGAAAAGCCTTGGACAGCGGAAAGTTTCGCGAGGCGTCGGTGATCGGCTCGATGCGCATCCTGGAACGCCACACAGGGTGCGGCGGGCAGACGTAGCGCGCGGGATACGCGGCTCACGTTCGTTCACCACCCTCATTCCCGGCGTGCTGTGGCCGGGACCCACACGGGCCGCGGTGGATTCGGCCAAAGCGTGCCGGACATGAGGGCAGGTTGTCAGGCGCGCTTGCTGTGGTCGGTCCCCGCGGGGCCGCCCGCGATCATGGCCACGCTGAGGCCGCTGACCACGACTCCGGACGCGCGGGCGTTGCGGTTCGGGTCACCAGGCTGATCGCGGTGACCGAGGCGACGGCGAAGAATCCGGCGTAGGCCAATCCGGCAACCGCCCTGCTGACCAACAGCACCTGGTAGTTGCCGAGCAGACCGACGGCGACCGCCGCGGCGAAGACGCCCTGGGTTGCCACCAGGGCGGTGCGCCGGGGCCAGCGCAGGCTGAGGACGGCGAAGGGCGGCCCGCCGAACACGACGCCCAAAGCGAACGCGGTGATGAGCATCCCGGCCGAGGAAAGCGTGACATCGAAGTCGGTGGCGACCTCCGGCAGGACTCCGGCCAGCAGGAACTCGGCGCTGCCCATCGCGAACAGGCTGAAGCCCAGCAGGTACACCCCGGCCGGTAGCCGGTCCGCCCGGCCGCCCCGAAAGCGCTGTGCACGGGCATTTCTCGTCGTATCCGTTGTAATGTTCATCCGGATCACCTCCGCTCAGAGCATCGGGAGACCGGCCCGGAAATGACAAACACTGTTGCCGATTCCGGGACGCATTGGTTGACTGGGCGCATGGACGAGCCGAGCGTGGGTGCCGCGATCGAGCAGATCGCGCCCCGATTGCGCCGGGCCCGGGAAAAGAAAGGTGTCAGCCTGGCCGAGATCACCCGGGTCACCGGCATCTCGACGAGCACCCTGTCCCGGCTGGAGTCGGGGCAGCGCAAGCCGAGCCTGGAACTCCTGCTGCCGATCACCGCCGCCCTGGGAATTCCCCTGGACGAGATCGTCACCGCGCCCCGCATCGTCGATCCCCGGGTGCCGCAGCACCCCACCAGCAAGGACGGCCGGATCCTGATCCCGCTGTCGCGCCACAGTGGCGACCCGCGCGCCTACAAGATGACGATTCCCGCACACGACAAGGAGCCGTACCTGCGGACCCACGAGGGTTACGAGTGGCTCTACGTGCTCCGCGGGCGGCTGCGCGTCCGGCTCGCCGAGCACGACTTCGTGATGTCCGCGGGAGAGGCCGCCGAATTCGACTGCCAGGTGCCGCACTGGTTCGGCGCGGCCGGGCGCGGCGACGTCGAGGTCCTCAGCCTCTTCGGCAAGCACGGCGAGCGCATCCACGTGCGCGCCCGAACCTCGCGCGGCTGACCGGGGTTATCGGCGGGAACCGACGCAGTCGCAGGCGAATCCGGCTGTGATGTCGATCGGCGCGGCGGGGTCGCGGAAGATCCCCGCGGCGGGTGTGGCGTCCGACAGCGCGTCGGCGGCCAGAATCATCGCCGCGCCGGTCCAGGTGGTGCGCTCCTCCGGCCAGCGTTTGCCGTCCGCGAAAACCAGTCCGGTCCAATAAGATCCGTCATGCTCGCGCAAATGCTGCATGGACGCCAGCAGCCGGTGCGCGCGTCGGCGGTCGCCGAGGGTGTCCAGCGCCAGGACCAGTTCGCAGGTTTCCGCGCCGGTGACCCAGGGGCGATCGGCGACGCAGCGGATACCGATCCGGCCGACGACGAAATCGCCCCAGCGGGAGTCGATTCGCTCCGCGCCGTCGGCGCCGCGGTACGCCCCGCACAGCACCGGGTAGTACCAGTCCATCGAGTAGCGGTCCTTCTCGGCGAACGACTCCGGGTGGTGCCGGAGGGCGTGACCGAGGCGCAGCGCCGCGACTTCCCAGTCCGGCTGCGGATCTCCGACCAGTTCGGCCAGCGCCGAGGCGCAGCGGATGCTGTGGAACATGCTCGAGCACCCGGTCAGCAGCGCCTCGGGCACCACGCCGGAGTCGGAACGCAGCCAATAGATCTCGCCGTTGCGCCCCTGCTGCATGGTGGCGACGTAGTCGATGGCGGCGCGCACGGTCGGCCACATCGCGGCGGCGAAGGAATGGTCGCCGGTGCGGAGGTAGTAGTGCCAGACGCCGGTGGCGATGTAGGCGCAGAAGTTGGTGTCGGTATCGGCGTTCTCGACCGCGCCGGCGCGAAACTGCAATGGCCAGGAGCCGTCGGCTCGCTGGGTGCGTGCGGACCATTCGTAAGCGGCTCGCGCCGCGTCCAGCAGTCCGGCCGCCGTGAGCGCCATGGCGCTCTCGATATGATCCCACGGGTCGGTATGGCCGCCGCTGAACCACGGCACCGCACCGCCCGATTCCTGCTCGGCCGCAATGGATTCGGCGGTGCGGCGGCACTGCGCGGCGCTGAGTACGCCGGATACCTCCGGCAGGTCACGCACGGCGCACCGCCGGTTTGGTGAAGTACAGCGCGACGCTCTTGCCGATGACCGGATCCAGGGCGGTCTCGGCGAAGCGGGTCTGCCAGGGTCGTTTCATCATGTCCCACACCAACAATCGGTGATATGCCTCGACTACCCGGCTGTCGGACTTCGACACACCCACCAGACACTTCAGCCACCAGTACGGCGAGTGCAGCGCGTGGGCGTGCGTGCTGTGGATGAATCGCAAACCCCGCCCGGAGATCTTGGCCCGCAGCTCGTCGGCGCGATAGATGCGGACGTGTCCGCCCTCGTTGGCGTGGTATTCGTCCGACAGCAGCCAGCAGATGCGTTCGGGCAACCAGCGCGGCACGGTGACCGCGAGGGCCCCACCGGGTTTCAGCACCCGCACCAGCTCGGTGATGGCGCGGTCGTCGTCCGGTATGTGCTCGAGAATCTCCGACGCGACGACCACGTCGAACTCGCCGTCCTCGTACGGCATGGCCAGCGCATCGCCCTGCACCGCTTCGGCTTTCGCACAATTCGGCGCCTCGCCCGCCTCGACCATCGCGCCGAACATGAGCTTCACGTCGGCCAGATCGCTCGCGTTCTGATCGAAGGCGACGATATCCGCGCCGCGCCGGTACGCCTCGAAGGAGTGCCGACCCTGCCCGCAGCCCACATCGATCACGCGGCTGCCGGGCCGGACGCCCAGGCGGTCGAAGTCGACGGTCAGCATGTGATGATCTCCTCGCTGGTTCGGCGGCCGATGGCCTGCTCGTAGACGGAAACGGTCTGCGCGGCAACGGATTCCCAGCTGTACACCGCGAGCGCCCGGCGCCGCCCGGCCGTGCCCAGCTCGGTCCGGCGCCGTTGCGCGTCCAGCAGTCGGCCGATCGTGTGAGCCAACTCGTCCACATTCCCCGGTTCGACCAGTTCCGCGCAGTCGGCCACCACCTCCGGCAGCGCCCCGGCGCGGCTGGCGATCAGGGGAGTGCCGCTGGCCATCGCCTCGACCGCGGGCAGCGAAAAGCCCTCGTACATCGACGGAATGCACGCGATGTCGGCCGACGCCAGCAGCTCGGCCAGCTCGAGATCGGTCAGGCCGCCCGAGGCGGTGACGACATCGGACAGTCCGAGTTCGGCGATGAGCTTCTCGGTCGGGCCATTGGGTTCCAACTTGGCCACCAGCCGCAGCTCGAGATCGTGCGAAAGGCGCAGCCGCGCGACGGCTTGCAGCAGGTGACCGATGCCCTTCAACGGCTTGTCGGCGCTGGCGACCGCGACGACCCGGCCCGGCACACGGCGTCCGCGCGGGCGGAACAGCTCGGTGTCCACACCCAGCGGCACCACGTTCAACTGCTCGGCGTCGACACCGAAATCGTCGACGATATCGGCCGCGGAGGACGACGACACCGTGATCAGGTCGGGGATCTGCCGCGCCACCCGCTGTTGCATACCGAGGAAGCCGTACCAGCGCCGCACGAACGCCTTGCGCCGCCAAGGCGCGGCGGCCAGGTCCAGCGCTCGGTCGCGGGTGATCGGGTGGTGCACGGTCGATACCAGCGGCAGCCGCCGGGCGATGTCGAGCAATCCGGTGCCGAGGCACTGATTGTCGTGCACCACATCGAAATCCGCCGCGCGCGAGCGCAGCAGCCGGGCGGCGCGCAGGCTGAAGGTGCGCGGCTCCGGGAATCCGGCGGTCCACATGGTGCCCAGCTCCAGCAGGTCGATCCGGTCGCGGATCTCGCCGGGGCGGGGCGTGCGGAACGGGTCGGGCTCCCGGTACAGGTCCAGGCTGGGCACCTCGGTGAGCGTCACCCGGGGGTCGAGATGGTCCGGATACGGCTGGCCGGAGAACACCTCGACCCGGTGGCCGAGTTCGGCCAGGCCGCGGCCGAGATGCCGGACATAGACCCCCTGCCCGCCACAGTGGGTCTTGCTGCGGTAGGACAGCAGGGCTATGCGCACGTTTTCTCCGGTGGTCGAAACAGGCAAGGAAATAGGGCTTCTCAGGCAGTCAGCCCGAGCGGGGCGAGCTTGGCGGCGAGCCGGTCGAGGTAGGCCAGCACGTCGGATTCGGACTTGTCCGGCAGCCCGTACAGCGCATCGGTGACCCCGGCCGCCTCCCATTCGGACAGGCGCTGCGGGTCCGGTTTGCCATCGAGGGCGACCACCCGCGGCTGCCCGCTGCGGCCCGCGTCCTGCCAGGCCTTGGCGAGCAGAGCCAGCCGTTCCAGCAGAGTCGCCTGCTCGTAGGGCGTGGTGATCCAGCCGTCTGCCGAGCGGGCTATCCAGCGGAAGCCCTGTTCGGTCCCGGCCGTGCCGATCAGCACCGGAACGTGCCGCTGCACCGGTTTCGGCCACGCCCAGCTGGGCCCGAACTTCACGAACTCGCCGTCGTAGGCGGCTTCCTCCTTGGTCCACAGGGCTTCCATGGCCTCGAGGTACTCCCGTAACACGGTGCGACGCTTGTTGGCCGGTACGCCGTGATCGGCGAGCTCGTCGGTGTTCCAGCCGAATCCGGCACCGAGGCTGACCCGCCCGCCGGACAGGTGATCGAGCGTCGCGATGGACTTGGCGAGCGTGATCACGTCATGTTCGACGGGCAGCGCCACGGCCGTGGACAATTCGATGCGCTCGGTGACCGCGGCGGCGGTACCCAGCGCCACCCACGGGTCGAGAGTGCGCATATAGCGGTCGTCGGGCAGGCTGGCATCGCCGGTAGTCGGGTGTGCCGCTTCGCGTTTCACCGGGATGTGGGTGTGCTCGGGCACGAAGAACGAGGCGAAGCCACGCTCCTCCGCGGCCTTCGCGGCCGCGGCGGGGGTGATCCCGCGGTCGCTGGTGAACAAGACGATGCCGAAACGCATGGGCCCGTGGTCCTTTCAGTTCCCCGCAGCCGGGGTGTGGGATGCTTCCTGAGTTGCCGCCGCCACGCCCGCGCGGCGGCCGTAGAAGCTGCCGTCGCCGAGCGAGGCGCCGCTGGCGTAGCCGCCCGCGCAGATGCCGGAGGTGCAGCGCCCGGCGGCGTACAGTCCCTCGATCGGGTCCCCGGAGACGTGCAGTACGCGCGAGTCGAGGTCGGTGCGCAGGCCGCCGAGGGTGAATCCCGCGGTGAAGCCGCGCATGTCGTACCCCGCGAGCGGGGCGCCGACGGGCTTGACCCACTCCGGCTTCTTGCCCAGCACCGGATCGACCCCGTCCTTGGCGTGCCGGTTGTAGATCTCGACCGTGGACTGCAAAGTGCCTGTGGGCAGGCCCATTTCGGCCTCCAACTCCTCCACCGACTCCGCGACCCAGGTGGGCGGCTGCCGGAAGAACGGGGTGGAGGTCTCGGTCGCGTCGGCCGCCTCCAGCGCCTCCTCGTCGAGGATCAGGAAGGCCTGGTTGTCCTGCTGCAGCAGGGTGGCCTGCCCGATGCGACCCGGATAGGTGTCCTCCGGGATGTAGCGCTGGCCGCGCCCGTTGACGAGGATGCCGCGCGCCATTCGCTGTGGATCGCCGAAGATGGCGACCTCCGTGGCGTCCATGTGGGCCAGGTCGGCGCCGAGGGCTTGGGCGATGCGGATGCCGATGCCGTCGTGCTCCTCGATCGCCGCGCCCGGTCGGCCGATCAGCCGCGGCGCATAGCCTTCGATCATCTGCTGCTGGTAGGCGAAGCTGCCGGTGGCCAGCACCACGCCGCGCCGGGCGCGGATATTCAGTTGCCTGCCATAGCGTTTCGCGACCACGCCGACGACCCGGTCGGCGTCGTCGGTGACCAGGCGCTGCAGGCGGATGTCGTATTCGGCACGCACGCCGAGCTTTTCGGCGGTTTCGGTCAGCGGCTTCATCAGCATGTAGCCGCCGCCCTTCTCGCCGGTGCGTTTGTTCTCCATCTGGGGTAGATGTCCGCGCGGCGCCGGGGGGATCTGCTCGTTGAAGGGGGCCGCGTTCTCGCCGCCGGAGTACATCAGGCCCTCGTCGTGTGGCGGTTCCCAGCCGGGCTCGCCCCAGAACGCCTCCTTGAACGGAACCCCCTGGGCGACAAGCCAGTTGAAGTGCTCGACGCTGCCCTGGCAGTAATCGTGGATCTTCGCCTTGTCCACACCCGGGCCCAGCGCGGCGACCAGGAACTTTTCCATGTTCTCCGGGGTGTCGTCGAATCCGAGCGCCTGCTGCAGCGGGGTTCCGCCGCCGAGGTAGATGAACCCGCCCGACAGCGCGGCCGCGCCGCCCCAGCCGCCGGTGCGTTCCAGCACCAGCACGTCGGCGCCCGCTCGGGCGGCCTCGATCGCCGCGGCGGCGCCCGCTACGCCGTAGCCCGCGACCACGACGTCGGCCTCGAAGTCCCAGGTCGTGATCGTGGCGGCGCGCGCGGGGCGCACGGTGGGGGTCTCGGTCATCGTCTGCTGTTCCTCACTTGCTCGGCTGGATTGTCCGGTGCCATCTCATCGTTGCCCGCCCGGGCGCCCGATCGTCATGCCTCACCCGCTGGCCGGGACTTCCGCTCGGCCTTGCGCTGCTGACCCACTACCTTGCCCACCACGCCGTCGAGCGTGGTACCCGCGGGCCAGCCGACGTAGTGGCACAGGAACAGCGCGATCTCGTGGAGTTGGTCGTCGGTGAGTTCCTCGTTGCGCAGCGCCGCGCCGAGCTGGATCTCGGCGACATCGAACGCGCCTTGGGCGGTCAGCGCGCCGAGCAGCAGCAGCCGCCGATCGCGCACGGACAGGCCGGGGCGCGACCAGATGTCGGCGAACAGATGGTCGGCGGTGACGGCGAAGTGGGCGCCCGGACCGTCGGAGAACTCCCAGCCGTACACCTCGGACATCTTCGTCAGGCCGCGCTGCCTGCGCTCGGCGGCCGTCTCGCCGTGTTCGTTCGTACTCATCGCTGCTCCTTTGCGATATCTCCGGCGCCGACCCCGAGCCCGGGGCCGAGACCCGCGAGGGCGATGCGGGCCAGGGGGAGGTCGGTTCCGAGTCGCTCGCCGAGTGCCAGCGCCAGCGACAGGTCCTTCTCGCCGAGGTCGCGGACGTGGCCGAGGATCGAGTACCAGAAGTCGTCGGGCGGCACCGGTGCGGTGGTGTCGCGCAGCATGATCGCGCCGGGGCCGCCGGTGATCGCGTCGGAGTGGCGGACCACCTTGCCGAGCTCGGTGATGTCGAGCCCGGCCCTTTCGGCCAGCCGCTGTGCCTCGGACGCGGCGGTGAAGGCGACGAAATGCAGCAGGTTGCGCGCCAGCTTCATCCGGGTGCCCGCGCCCACCGCGCCCGCGTGCACGACCAGGTCGGCCCAGCAGCCGAACGGCTCGCGGACCCGGTCGAAGGCGGTATCGCTGCCGCCGACCATCACCGCGAGCTTGCCGCGTTCGGCGCCCGGGGCGCCGCCGCTGATCGGCGCGTCGACGAATTCCACACCGCGCTCGGAACATTCGTCGGCCAACTCCACCGCGGTCCGGTCGCTGATGGTGGAGTGCACGGCGACGACGGTGCCGGGTTCGGCGGTCCGCAGGATGCCGCCCGGCCCGGTGACCACGGCCCGCACCTGATCGTCGTCGAGGACGACGACGGAGATCACGGCCGCTTGCTCGGCGACGTCCGCCGCGTCGGCCGCGGCCGTGGCGCCCTGTGCGGTAAAGGTTTTCGTCGCGTCCGGCCGCACATCGCAGACCACGAGCCCGCCGGACCAGGCCAGTAGGCGCTCGGCCATCGGCGCTCCCATATTGCCCAGGCCGATGAAACCGACACGAAAGCTGTTGTCGCTCATGGCTGACAGGTCGCCTGTGCCTATGTTTCGCTCGCTGCGCTCGCTCATGATCGGAAGATCTGCCCGCCGTCGACGTTGAGAATATGCCCGGTCACCCAGCTCGCCTCGTCGGACAGCAGGTAGAGGCAGGCGCCGACCAGATCGTCCGGGGTTCCCATGCGCTTCAAGGGGAGTCGGCGCACCATGTCCTCGACGATGGTGCCCGGCGTGACCGTCTTGGTGGCCTCGGTGTCGATCGGGCCCGGGGCGATGGCGTTGATCCGGATCTTGGAGCCGCCGAGTTCGGTGGCCAGTTGCTGGGTGAGGCCGTTGATTCCCGTCTTGGCCAGGCCGTAGAACCCCGAGTAGAGCCAGGCGGCGGTGGAGGACTGGTTGACGATGGATCCGCCGCCGCCCTTGGACATCGGCTGCCACACGGCGCGGGTCATGTTCAGCGCGCCGTCGAGGTTCACGCCCATGAACTTCTTGTAGTAGTCCCACGGGACGGTCAGCAGCAGGTCGAGCTTCATATCGCCGTAGATGGCGGCATTGTTGACCAGATGGTCGATGCGGCCGAACCGTCCGACGGTGAATTCCGCCAGGGCGGTGGCGGATTCGGGATCGGAAACGTCTACGGTATGGAAGACGGCGGTGCCGCCGTCGGTGGTGATCTGCTTGGCGACCGCCTCGCCCTTCTCCGAATTGAGGTCGGCGACAACCACTTCGGCGCCCTCGGCGGCGAGTGATCTGGCGTAGGCGGCACCGATGCCCTGGGCGGCGCCGGTGACGATCGCGGATCGTCCGGTGAAGCGGGCCATGATGAAAACTCCTCTGCGGCAGGATTGTTCGACGGCTATTCCGCGGTCGCGATCAGCTTGGTCTCCAGATACTCCTCGAACCCGGCGACGCCGAGCTCCCGGCCGATGCCGGACTGTTTGTAGCCGCCGAACGGCGCGTCGGCGGAGTACCAGACGCCACCGTTGACCCCGAGCGTCCCGGTGCGCACCCCGTTGACGACATGGCGGATGCGGTCGGGGTCGGCGCCCCACACCGCACCCGACAGCCCGTAGGCCGATTCGTTGGCGAGCCGGATGGCGTCGTCGTCACCGTCGTGCGGGATCACCACCAGTACCGGGCCGAAGATCTCCTCCTGGGCCACGGTCGAGGTATTGGGCAGTCCGGTGATCAGGGTGGGCTCGACGAACCAGCCGGGACCCTCCGGTCGCCCGCCGCCGACCGAGATCGTTCCGCCTTCGGCGCGTGCGATGTCGAGGTAGCGCTCCACGCGGGTGCGCTGCCGCTCGGAAATCAGTGGGCCGCAGACGGTTCCGGGTTCGTCAGGATTACCCGGCGCGATCCCGCGCATGGCCTTGGCGGCCGCCGCGACCGCGTCGTCGTAGCAGGCGCGCGGTACCAGCAGCCGGGTTGTGAGGGCACAGCCCTGACCGGCGTGGACGCATACCGAGAACGCCGCATAGCTTGCGGCGGCGGCGATATCGGCGTCGTCGAGCACGACGAACGCCGACTTGCCGCCCAGTTCCAGGAACACCTTCTTCAATGTCGCCGCGGCACCGGCCATTACCGCCCGCCCGGTCTGGGTGGACCCGGTGAACGAGATCATGTCCACCCGCGCGTCGGTGACCAGCTGGCTGCCCAGGGTGTGATCGTCGGAGGTGACGATATCGACGACCCCCGCTGGGATGTCGGTCTCCTCGGCGATGACCTTGCCGACCAGCGCCGCGCACCAGGGGGTGTCGGGCGCGGGTTTGAGCACCACCGTCGAACCTGCGGCCAGCGCCGGTCCCAGCTTGGCGAAATTGATCTGATGCGGGAAGTTCCACGGCGTGATGGCGCCGACCACGCCGATCGGTTCCCGGCGCAGCCTCCGAGCGGATTTGATCCCCATCGGCGCGGCGCTGCCGAGGTCGGTTTCCCAGTCGTAGCTCTCGGCCAGGTCGGCGAAATATCCGAGGTCGCCGATCGGCCCCTCCAGCTGCGGGCCGCTGGTGAGCATGCGCGGGGCGCCCGCCTCGGCGATCGTGACCTCCCGCAGCTCCTCGATATGACCGCGCAGCGCATCGCGCAACTGTCGCAGGCAGCGCGCCCGGAACGCGTGATCGCGCGACCAGTCGGTGTCGTCGAACGCGGCGCGCGCGGCGGCGATGGCCGCGTCCATATCCGCGGCGTCGCCGTTCGCCGCCTGTCCCAGCACCTCTCCGGTCGCCGGATTGATCGTCGAGAACACCCCGGCGCCGCCCGGCACCAGTTTGCCGCCGATCAACAGCGGCGAGCTGTCGGTGGTGACGAGCCTGCCCATCGGTTGCTCCTATGCTGTCTGGACACGTGTACGGACTATAGGTTCGCGGTAGTCCGCGGCGCAAGAACTTGTTTCAGTTCACGCTATCCCTTCCATCCCCGGCGCGCTCTTGGCCGGGGGTCCCTGGCGAGATCCCGGCCAAAGCGCGCCGGGAATGTGCGCCGTTCTTTGCGGCCTGGGGGTTCGTGTTGAAAAATACGCCGAACTCGTTGTCGGGGCGAGACGGTGGTGGTACCGTCCAGACACATGTCCAGCTATGTGTCTTTCGTGGCTGACCGAGGCTGCTGCGAACGGCTGAACTCGTTCTCGAATGTGAGGTGGTGGCGGTGACCGGATCGGCCAGTGCGTCGGCGTCGGTGGAGCCGCTCGCGTTCGACCCCTACGACTACGCGTTCCACGACGATCCGTATCCGGTGTACCGCCGCCTGCGTGCCGAGGCGCCGCTGTATCACAATTCGGAGCTGGGGTTCTGGGCGTTGTCACGGCACGCGGACGTGGTGAACGGCTTCCGCGACCATGCGCGTCTGTCCAGCGCCAACGGGGTGTCGCTGGATCCGGCGGCCTGGGGGCCGCACGCGCACAAGACCATGTCCTTTCTGGCGATGGACGATCCGCGTCACCTGCGGATGCGGCAGCTGGTCAACAAGGGGTTCACGCCGCGGCGGGTGACCGAGATGACCGATCGCATACGCGAACTGACGCTGCAGCACCTCGAGCCCGCGCTGGCGGGCGAAAGCTTCGACTGGATAGACGATTTCGCGGGCAAGCTGCCGATGGACGTCATCTCGGAGCTGATGGGCGTCCCCGAGCCCGACCGTGCGGAGCTCAGACGGCTCGCCGACCAGGTGATGCACCGCGAGGACGGCGTGCTCGACGTCCCGGTGCCCGCCATGGAGGCGTCGCTGCACCTGGTCGGGTACTACGCCGACATGCTCGCGCAGCGCCGCCGCGCCCGCACCGAGGATCTGACCTCCGCGCTGCTGGACGCCGAGATCGATGGAGACAAGCTCGCCGACGACGAGATCATCGGCTTCCTGTTCCTGATGGTGGTGGCGGGCAACGAGACCACCACGAAGCTGCTCGGCAACGCATTGTATTGGGCCGCAGTCGATCCCGCGCAGTACGCGAAGGTCGCCGGGAATCCGGAGCTGGTCGGGCACTGGGTGGAGGAGACGCTGCGCTACGACACCTCCAGCCAGATTCTCGCCCGCACCGCCACGGTCGACATCGACCTGCACGGCGGCACCATCCCGGCCGGGGACAAGGTGCTGCTGCTGGTCGGCTCCGCGAACCGGGACGAGGAGGTGTTCGCTCACTCCGACACCTACGATATCGAGCGAGCGGACAAGGGCGGGCTGGTCAGCTTCGGGCGCGGGGTGCACTTCTGCCTCGGCGCCCACCTGGCGCGGTTGGAAGCGGGAATCGCCTTGCGCGAGTTCGCCGATCGAGTGCGGGCGTACGGAATCGATGAGTCGGGCATCGAACGCGTGCACTCCACCAACGTCCGCGGATTCGCGAAACTCCCTGTCGCCGTGGAGGCCCGATGATGTCGGTTTTCCGGTACCGAACCCCCCGTCGTCCCGGCGAACGCCGGGACCGAGTGGAAACCCTCGTGCCCGAGTCGCCTCGAAAGGTTGGTCGCTGATGCCGCGCTTCGAACCCCACCCCACTCGCCGACCGGCCCTGATCGCCGGTGCCTCGTCCGGTATCGGCGCCGCCACGGCGGTGGCACTCGCCGAACAGGGCTGTCCGGTCGCGCTCGGGGCCCGGCGCGTGGATGTCTGTGAACAACTGGCCGAGAAGATCCGGGCGGACGGCGGCGAGGCCTTCGCGCACAAGCTCGACGTCGCCGACGGCGACTCGGTGGACAAGTTCGTGGCCGCCGCCGAAAAGGCCTTGGGCCCGGCCGAAATCGTCGTCTCCGGCGCCGGTGATCTGGAATTCGGCCACGCCTACGATATGGATCCCGACACCTTCCTGCATCAGGTGCAGGTGCACCTGGTCGGCGCCCAGCGACTCGCGCACCGGGTCGTCCCCGGAATGGTCGCCCGGCGCCGCGGCGATTTCATCGTGATCGGATCCGACTGCGCCGACCGCCCGCGGCCGGGTGTGGGCGCCTACAACGCGGCCAAGACCGGTCTGGAGGCGATGGCGCACCAGCTCCGAATGGAACTGGAGGGCACCGGCGTTCGCGCCTCGATCGTGCGGCCCGGCGCGACGCAGACCGCGATGGGCATGAACGGCGCCCCCGAGGTCATCGGCCCCATGCTGGAGGAATGGGTGCGCTTCGGTTTCGCGCGGCACCCGTACTTCCTGCGGGCCTCCGATATCGCCGCCGCCGTGGTCACGGTGGCCGCCGCACCGCGCGGCGCGCATCTGGTGCTGGTGGAGGTGCAGCCCGAAGCGCCCCTGCGGGAGTCGAATCCGGACGCCGGGAAGGGAGATCGGTGATGCGCATCGAGGTGGATCTCGACCTCTGCCAGGGGCACGCCGTCTGCCAGGACGAGGCGCCCGCGGTGTTCACCGTGCCGAAGAACGGCAAGGTGCGGATCCTGCGCACCGACCCGGGCGACGACCTGGAAGCGGCCCGCGACGCCGTCCGGTACTGCCCGACCCAGGCGTTGACGATCGTCGACGACAACCAACAGCCCTGAGACCGAAGGACATTCCCATGCCCGGCTTTCCCCGTGACGAGCTCGACGAGATGATCCGCCGCTGGGTGGACGAGAACAAGCGCTGTGAGGACGCCGGTGATTGGCGCCCGCTGGCGCGCATGTACACCGAGGACGCCACCTACGGCTGGAACTACGGACCCACCCAGGAGTTCATGGCCGTGGGCCGCGACGAGATCCGGGAGCTGGCGCTCGGCCAGGAGATGGCGGGCCTGGAGGGCTGGACGTATCCCTATCAGGAGTTCGTCGTCGACGATCGCAGCGGTTGCGTGATCGGCCTCTGGAAGCAGATCAACGAGGGCAAGCGGGCCGACGGGCGCCACTACAGCCCGGAGGGCATCGGCGGCAGCTGGTTTCGCTACGGCGGCGACTTCCAGTGGTCGTGGCAGCGCGACTTCTTCGACTTCGGCAATGTCGCAGCGCTTTTCATGGACATGATCACCGATAACGCGCTGTCGCCGGGTATGCGGAAGCGCATCGAGCGGTCGACCTCGCAGGATCCGCTACCGGGGTGGTACCGCGTCGGGGAATCCCCGGTTCCCCTGTGGTGACCGGCATGTCGTCACGATTCGCCGACCTGTCCCGCGACCGGCTCGCCGTGCTGGTGCCGGAGTTGCTGCTGTGCGGGCATCTCATCGACCGCTCGGGTATGGCGCACTCGATCGCGGCCTTCGGCCGGGATGGCATGGCGGAGATCGCCATCGAGGAATGGCAGCTGGCCAGCCCGATCTACACCCGGCGGATGCGCGAGGCGTTGCGGATTCCCGGCGACGGGGTCGACACCATCTTCAAGGGCCTGCAGCTCGATATCGGGGCGCCGCCGCAGTTCATGGATTTCCGGTTCCGTGTGGACGATCACGACCACGGGGAGTTCTGGCTCGACCACTGTGGCGCGCTCGCGGACGTGGAGCCGATGGGGGAGGACTTCGTGGTGGCGATGTGCCACACCATCGAGGACCCGACCTTCGACGCGACCGCCCTCGCGACCAATCCGCTCGCCCAGGTGCGTCCGATACACCGGCCGCCCCGGGTGCCCGCGGACCGGAGTCCGGTGTGCGCGTGGACCGTAACCATCGATACTTCCCACGAGCCGCCGCCGGTCCCGGCGAACACCGAGCGGATCGCGGAGTCGGCGGCCGCGCGCCTGGAGCTGGCTCCGATCGATCCCGCCGACCCCGGGCAATCGGATTACGCCGGACCGCTGCTGAGCGATCTCCGGTTCGGCGACTTCTCGCGGTCCGCGCTGATCCGGATGGCCGACGAGGTGTGCCTGCAGCAGCATCTGCTCACCCTAGGATTTCTGATCGCCGTGCGGGAGCGCACCGATCCCGCGGCGGCGCGCGACATCGCGCGCAAGCAGTTCACCGGGATCGCCGGTCTGACCTCCGAGCGCATTCGCAAGGCGCTCGGCCTGGGCGACGATTTCGCCGCGCTGGAACAGGTGCTGCGATTGCACCCCGCGTGGAATCCGCTGCCCTACACCGCCGTCGACATCACCGGCTATCACGACAGCGTGGTGCTGCGGTTGTCCCGCGACTGCCCCGGCGTGGCGGACGGGGGCTGGCCCGCCCTGGTCGACGCCGACCATCAGACGCCGCTCGACGCGATGGTTCGCGGTGTCAATCCGCGCTTCCACACTCGGGTGCACACCGACGGCGACGATCTGGTCGCCGAGATCACCGCGGCCACAACACCCTTCGCGGAGGCGCCCGAGGTGGCCGTCACCCGCTTCAGCACCGGCGCCGACTTCGCCTTCACCGAACGTCGCCCGCTACCGCTCACCGTCGTGTAAGCCCCAGCCAGAGAGCAGAAATCATGCCGAACAACTTCGCCGATCTGTTCGAGCACGCCGTCGACGCCATGCCCGATCGAGTGGCGGTGATCCAGGACGAGCGCCGAGTGACCTTCCGGGAGTTGGAACTTCGCGCTAACCAGCTCGCCCACCATCTGATCGCGTCCGGCGTCGGCCCCGGCGCCCACGTCGGATTCCAGATGCACAACAGCATCGAGACGATGGAGACCCTCATCGCGTGTTTCAAGGTGCGCGCGGTGCCGATCAACATCAACTACCGCTATGGCGCGGAAGAACTGCGCTACGTGTACGAGAACGCCGATCTGGAGGTGTTGGTGCATCATCGCTGCTACGCGCCCGTGGTCGACACCGTGCTCGAACAGGTGCCGTCGATCCGGTACGCCCTCGCGGTCGATGACGATCAGGGAGGTGACGAACTGCCGTGTCGTTCGGTGCCGTATCAGAGCGCATTCGAAACATCCCCTACCACACGCGATTTCGAGCCTCGAGCCACCGACGACCTGTTCATGATGTACACCGGCGGCACCACCGGACTGCCCAAGGGCGTGATGTGGCGGCAGGAGGACATGTGGCGGGTGCTGGGCGGCGGCATCGACTTCTACACCGGTGAGCCGGTCGCCGACGAATACCAGCAGTCTCGCACCGGCGCACAGGGCGAGCCGAGCCGGTGGCTGGTGCTGCCGCCGCTGATCCACGCCGCCGCCATGATGCCGACCTTCAACGCGCTGTGGTCCGGCAACGCCGCGATCTTCGAGCCGCGCTTCGATCCCGCTCGGGCCTGGCGGGTGGTGGCCCGCGAAAAGGCGAACGTCCTGGTCATCACCGGCGATGCCATGGCACGGCCGCTCGTGGACGCCTATCGCGCGGAACCGGTGGACGCCTCGTCGCTGCTGGCGATCGGTTCGGGCGCCGCCCTGCTGTCGCAGCCGGTGAAGAACGAACTGCTGGAACTGCTTCCGCACACCGTGGTCACCGATTCCATCGGCTCGTCCGAAACCGGTTTCGGCGGTATCGGTTTCGCGCAGAAGGACGACGATCCGGCGCGCGGTCCGCGGGTGCAGACCGGTCGCGGGGCGATGGTGGTGGACGACGACGGCCGCCAGGTGCCTCCGGGGGAGGAGGGCTGGGTGGCCAAGCGCGGCAACGTCCCGCTCGGCTATTACAAGGATCAGACCAAGTCCGAGAAGCTGTTTCGCACCGTGGACGGCGTGCGCATGGTCGTCACCGACGACCGCGCCCGCGTCGAGGAGGACGGCGCGATCACGCTGCTGGGCCGCGGCAACATGGTGATCAACACCGGTGGCGAGAAGGTGTTCACCGAAGAGGTGGAGGCGGTCGTCAAGTCCTACCCCGGCATCTACGACGCGGTGGTCATCGGGGTGCCACACCCGCGCTGGGGCCAGCAGGTCGCCGCGGTGGTGTCCGGGCACGGCGCGCAGCCGGTGGATTTCGCGGCACTCGAGGCGCACGTTCGCGATCACCTGGCGGGGTACAAGTTGCCCCGGCGGATCTGGGTCGTCGACGTGGTCGGCCGCACCCCCAGCGGCAAGCCGGACTATCGGTGGGCCAAGGACCATGCCGCGAGCCGAGAACCGGACCATGAGGCGGGCTGAGTCCCATCAGGTCGACGGGCGATGTGAAGGTGGCGCGGATCTCGCCCGTCATTCCCGCGAACGCCGGAATCGACTTCGAACTCCCGCTCAGTGGAATCGGTCGGCCGAAATCCGGACGCCGAAGCCGAGCCCGATCATCCTAGAACGTGTTCTAATTGCGAGGTGGTGGCGCAGGTGCATTCCATTCTCGGTGAGCAGATCCGGGTCCCGGTCGAGGTGCGTTCCGCGGAGGCTTGTTCGAGCCTGTTCCCGGTCGGCTTGCAGGCGGCGCGAGTTCTGCTGGCGGAGACCGGGCTGGAACCGGTGCGCTTCGCCGGCCGCGCGCTGTGCGCACTGGCTTTCATGCGGCACCTCGATACCGACCTCGGGCCTTATCACGAATTCGCGTTCTCGCTGCTCGCTCGGGTACCGGGCCGCCGAGGCAGCACCGGCGCCTACATCCGCTGGCTGCCGGTGAATCAGAGTTTCACGTGCGTTGTCGGCCGCGAACTCTGGGGCTTTCCCAAGGAGATGGCCGATATCCGGATCGTCCCGAAGGGCCGTGGCAAGCGGTGCGAGGTGCGGCTCGACGACCGGCTCGTGGTGGCGCTGGACAGCGGCGGTGGGATACCGGCGCCCGCCGGCATGGGCGGCGCCTCGATGCGGACCTACACCCACCGCGACGGTGTGCTCCGCGCGACGCCATGGGTGATGAATCCGGCGCGTGTGCGAATGCGGTTGGGCGGCACCCGGATCGAGCTCGGCGACCATCCGGTCGCGGAGGAGATGCGCGGCCTCGGCCTACCCGCGCGCGCCTTGTTCACCAGCCATATCGGGCTGCTGCGCATGGCTTTCGAGGCCGCCACAGAGATCCGATGAGCAACCCGACCCACCGCCACCGCGGCGAATGCCGGGGCCGAGACGAAGATCCGGCCGCCGGGAACGCGGAGTCGACACAGGAGGCAGGATGACCAAGACAGCACTGGTGACCGGGGCCGCGAGCGGAATGGGCCGCATCGTCGCCCACCGCCTGGCCGCGGCCGGGTACCGGGTGGCCGCGGTGGACGTGAACGAGACCGGGCTGGCCGAAACCGCCCGCCGCTCACCGAATATGGCCACCTACACCTGCGACGTCTCCGATGCGGAAGCGGTGGCCGCGGTGGTGGAGAAGGTCCGTGCCGAACTGGGGCCGATCGAGCACCTGGTGCACGCCGCCGCGCTGTGCCGCGTGGGTTCGACGCTGGACCAGAGTCCCGCGGAGATGCGCCGGATGATGGACATCAACTACCTCGGCACGGTCCATCTCTGCCAGGCCGTCATCCCCGCCATGCGCACCGCGGGATCCGGCACGGTGGTGCTGTTCGCATCCGTCGCCGGATGGCTGCCGTCGCCTGGACTGGCGGGGTACTCGGCCTCGAAGTTCGCGGTGGTCTGTTACGCCGAGGCGCTGTCGCTGGAGTTGGCCGGTACGGGCGTGCGGCTGATCGCCATCTGCCCGCCGCACGTGGAAACCCCGTTCCTGGACGGGGTTCGGTCCGTCGACCCGGCGATCCTGGCGGGCAGCAGCGGCATGGCGCCCGAGAAGGTGGTGGACGCGATGGAGCAGGCCGTCGCCAACCCGAAGTCCCCGCTGTTCGTGTTCCCCGGCCCCGCCAAGCCCCTCTGGCTGGCCCGCCGCTTCGCTCCCGGCCTGCTCCGCAAGCAGATCGCCCGCATGGTGAAGCCCACCGTGACCACGGACACGCGCGGCGAATAAAGGTGTGCCCCAGCTGGTCTCGCCTCGTGGGTGTCACATTCACTCGGAACAGGTGCGCCGACCGGGCGCATTCCCGGCCGGGGTATCGCGGCGCCGCGGGTCAGCGACCGGTGAAGTTCGGCTTGCGCTTCTCGGCGAACGCGCGCGGACCCTCCTTGGCATCCGCGCTGCGGAACACCTCCAGCCCGAGCTTCGCGTCGATCTTGAACGCGTCCTCCTCGTGCAGACCCTCGGTATCGCGCATGGTCTTCAAGATCGCCCGCACCGCCAGCGGCCCGTTGGCATTGATCAGCTCGGCGAGTTCCAGGGCCTTGGCGAGGGCGGTGCCGTCGGGCACCACGTGGCCGATCAGGCCGATCTCCTTGGCCTCCGCGGCGCGAAGGTGCCGCCCGGTGAGCAGGATCTCCGCGGCGATCGTGTACGGAATCTGCCGCGGCAGCCGGACCGCGGAGCCACCCATCGGGAACAGGCTCCAGCGCGCCTCGGACACGCCGAACTTGGCGCTCTCCCCGGCGACGCGAATATCGGTGCCCTGCAGGATCTCGGTGCCGCCCGCGATGGCCGCGCCCTCGACCGCGGCGATCAGCGGCTTGGTGAGGCGGCGGCCCTTGAGCAGACCGGGCATGTACGTGGGGTCGAAGGCGCCGCCCTCGCTCATGTTCTTGCCCGGGTCCTGCTTGGTCATCGCCTTCAGGTCCGCACCGGCGCAGAACGCGCCGCCCGCGCCGGTGAGGACGCAGGAGCGGATCTCCGGATCGTTGTCGACGGTGTCCCACGCCTGCACCATGAGCTCCAGCATCTCGCCGGACAGCGCGTTGCGGACCGCCGGGCGGTTCATGGTGACGACGAGCGTGTGGCCGCGCCGCTCGATCAGCGCATGGGGTTCTGTATTGCTACCGGTTTCAGTGGCTGCCGTCGTCATCGCCGACCCTCTTTCATCCTGGCACTGCCTGCGTATCGGAGACGAAGTTACCCCTCAACATTGTCCATAACAATAACGTGTTCTAGTTTGGAACATGGTGACCGCCGTCACGGGGCGGCAAGTTAGGGAGATCCTGATGGAGACAACTACGCACAGCGGCGCGACCACGTTGCCGCCGCGGATCACGAAGACGCTCATCGACCGGCTGACCGCGATGGTGACCGCGGGCACCGCCGGGGAGAAGCGCGAACCGTACGAGATGATCGAGGTCTACACCGGCGCCGTTGTCGGTGAACTGCCGCAGTCCACGCCGGAGGATGTCGCCGCCGCGGCCGCGAATGCCCGTGCCGCGCAGCGCGAATGGGCGAGCTGGCCGGTGTCGAAGCGGCTGGCGGTGTTCGAGCGCGCGCACGAGCTGATTCTGTCCGAGATCGAGACCATCGCCGACCTGATCCAGATCGGCTGCGGTAAGACGCGGCGGATGGCGGTCGAGGAATCCTGCGACCCGCCCATGGTGATCAGTCACTATCTGAAGACGGCCGAGAAGGTACTGAAGCCGGAACGCCGCGGCGGCGCGATGCCCTTCATCACCACCTCCACCGAGCAGCACCGGCCCAAGGGCGTGGTCGCTGTCATCGCCCCCTGGAACTTCCCGTTCGCCATCTCGATGTCGGATTCGACACCGGCGCTCATCGCGGGCAACGGCGTGGTGCTCAAGCCCGACAACAAGACCGCGCTGTGCACGCTGTTCGGCGTGGAGCTGCTGCACAAGGCCGGGCTGCCGCGTGGGCTGGTCCACGTGGTCTGCGGGACCGGGCCGGACGTCGGGCCCACGCTGATCGAGAACTCCGACTACGTGATGTTCACCGGCTCCACCGCGACCGGCCGGACGATCGGCGAACAGGCGGGGCGGCATCTGATCGGTTGCAGCCTGGAGCTGGGCGGCAAGAATCCGATGATCGTTCTCGACGACGCGAATCTCGACGAGGTGATCCCCAGCACCGTGTTCGCCGTCTACGGCAACTCGGGACAGGCGTGCATGCATATCGAGCGCATCTACGTCCACGACCGGATCCACGACGAGTTCGTCCGCCGATTCGTCGCCGCCACAGAGGCATTGGGCGCCAAGGCGGGCGCCTCCTACGACTACGCGCCGGAGTTCGGCTCGCTGGTGTCGGTGGATCAGATGGAGCGGGTCGCCTCGCATGTGGAGGACGCCCGGTCCAAGGGGGCGACCGTGCTGACCGGCGGCAAGGCACGCCCGGACCTCGGCCCGGCGTTCTACGAGCCGACCGTGCTGACCGGCGTCACCTCGGAGATGACCCATGCCACCATGGAGACCTTCGGCCCGGTGGTGACGGTGTACCGCTACTCCGACGAGCGGGAGGCCGTCCAGCAGGCCAACGCCACCACCTACGGCCTCAACGCCAGCGTGTGGAGCCGGAACCTGGAGCGTGCCAACCGAATCGCCGACCAGCTCGAGGCTGGCAACATCAACATCAACGACGGTTTCGTGGCCACCTACTCGGCCAAGGTCACCCCGTCCGGCGGCGTGAAGCAGTCCGGCGTCGGCACCCGCCACGGCGACGCGGGCCTACTCAAGTACACCGACACCATCAACATCGGCGTCCAGAAGAAGCAGGTCCTCGCCGCCCGCGCGGGCATGCCCTACGCCAAACAGCTGAAGACCACCCTGGTGACCCTGCGCCTCATGCGCAAACTCCGCATCCGCTGAACCCGACGACGAGTTGGGCCCTGATCAATGATCCGGGCGACGGGACTGGCTATCTGACCGATAGCGACCTCGTCGCCGGTCGGGCAGACTGAGGCCCCGCCGCTGGCGAGCAGCACGCTCGACGGCGTCAATCCCGGCATACGGCGGACATACCGAAGGGCGAGTGAGAAGTAGCTGATGGGCGCACAACGTTTCCTGGGCCTCATCGCGGCTACGCTCGCAGTGGGTGCGGCGCTCACGGGCTGTCGTGATAGCGAGGGTGGCAGCGCCGGGGATATTCCGGTCGCCACCATCCCCGGCGGTAAGGCGAGTGCGAGTTCGGCCCCTAGCGGTTCCACCGGTTCGGCGCCGAAGGTATCGAACCCGATCGCCACCGAAAAGTTCACCGGTGACGTCTGCGCCACGCTGTCCCCGGCGAAACGCTCGGAACTCGGACTCGGCGCTGGCACCGCGCGCGAAACACCGACCGGCCCCAGCTGCTTCTGGAAGTTCACCGAGGCCGACACCAACCGCGTGGACATCTCCGCCCAGGGCAAGAACCCGAACGGGCTGAGCGACATCTACGACCAGAAGGGTAAGTTCGCCTACTTCGAGCCTGTGCAGATCCACGGATATCCGGCGGTCTACAGCTCGGTATCGGACCAGCGCAACCACGGTGACTGCAGCCTCTACATCGGACTGAACGACCAGTTCGCGGCCAGAGTCAGCGCCAGAATGGCCAAGGGTCCGGACAGGTCGCAACCGTGCGCTACGGTCGAAAAGACAGCCGAAGCCATGATCGCCACCGTGACGGGTAGCTGAACCAGACCACCGATCCGAGACAGAGGAGAACCACGATGCCGCAGTACTTTCTGACCCTGCCCCACGACACCGCCGAGGAAACGACGATGGAGTCGATGCAGGACATGGACCCCGCCGAACTGGAAAAGATGATGGCCGCCGTCGAGAAGTTCAACAATGACCTCATCGCCGCCGAGGCGCTGGTCAACGCCGGTGGACTGCACCCGCCCTCGACCGCGATCACCGTCGATGCCACCGGCGATACCCCGGTGCACACCCGGGCGCCCTTCGTGGAGGCCACCGAGTACGTCGGCGGCTTCTGGATCATCAACGCCGACGACGAATCCGCTGCCGTGACCTGGGCCGAACAGGCCTCCGCCGCCTTGGGCTCCCGCGTCGAAGTCCGCGCTCTCCAAGAGGCGCCCCAGTAGCGGCGCACCAGACGTCGCCGGCGCACGCGAGCCGGACAGGCGCACAGCAGAATCGGAACGTGGCCGACGGGCTTCGAACGGCCGCCAGCCATGTCGTACAGAACCTTCCGTCCGAGTAATACCGGCCGCCCCATCTGGCCAATTTCCGCACCGACCGGCACGGTGGGATCGTCGGGATTCGTTTCCCTTCGTCAAGCAGTTTCATCACGTCGAACTGAGTGCGGAAACACTGGATCAGGTGCGTGCGGTCGGCCCCCAGCACCTCGGCGCCGCCTGGATCGACGCCGGGCTCAGCGCGAAGGCTATCAAGGGCGCGCTGGCACGGTGGCGTGAAATTACGACCAGGGCACCATTACCGGCGCTTCCCATCGGGTTCGAAAGCTCACGTCGGTGACCTCGCAATGCCGTATTCGCTACGATGGCGGCGTTCGAGGAAACTATGAGACTCACACGACAATGACGATCTCGCGGCATGGGCCACCGGAGCTTTATGGCAGGCAGCAGGAGCGCGATGCGCTGACGCGCCTGACGGAGCGCGCGCGGGCGGGCATCGGCGGTTTCGCCGTGGTGCGCGGGGAGCCGGGAATCGGCAAGAGCGCGCTGCTGGACGATGCCGCTCGCGCTGCCGCGGATATGCGCGTGCTACGTGTGACATGCGTCGAATGGGAATCCGACCTCGGTTACGCGACGCTGCACCACCTGCTGAGACCCGCGCTCGATCGGCTCGATCGGCTGCCCGAACCGCAGGCGGCCGCACTCCGGGTGGTGTTCGGGCTGGCGAACGGACCTACCCCGGATCGATTCCTGGTCGCCTTGGCGTCGCTCACGCTCCTGTCGGAGCTGGCCGAGGACGCCCCGCTGCTCTGCGTCGTGGACGACGCGCACTGGGCCGCCGCCGCTTCGATCAGTGTCCTCGAGTTCGTGGCGCGGCGATTGGAATCCGAGCCGATCGCGCTGGTACTGGCGGCTCGCACGCGAGAGGGGCAGCGCCTCGAACTCGCGGGCGCCGTGGATATTCCGCTGGTCGGCCTGGACCGACTGTCGGCGCGCCGCCTGCTCGCCGAACAGGTCGGTACGCGGCTGACTCCGTCGCAGCGCGACGTGGTTCTGGAAGCCGCCGCGGGCAATCCGCTGGCGATCCGCGAACTCCCGGCCACGGTCGTCGGCGCACGAGTGCCACCGAAGCCGCTGCCACTCGTCGAGAAGTTGCAGGAGGCGTTCCTGCGCCGGGTGCGTTGTCACGGCGAACCACTGCAGCGGCTGATGTTGTTGATCGCCGCGGACGGCCATATCAGGTGGGATGTGCTGCGCCGGGCCGCGTCTCTGTTCGATCCGAACCTCGAATCCGCCCTCCGAGAACTCGACCTTCCCGACGACCTGGTCACCGCGGAGGGCTCGATGGTGGTGTTCCGGCACCCGTTGATTCGTTCCGCCGTCTATCACGCCGCCACGGTGGCGGATCGGCGAAATGCGCATCGCGCCCTGGCGGCTGCCATCGGCGCCGATGATGAAGACGAACTCCGAGCGTGGCATCTGGGACAGGCGGCGGAAGGGATCGACGAAGAAGTCGCCCGGGAACTCGAGCAAGCGGCTCGCCGCGCCGCCCGATCGAGTTCCGCCACCACCGCCGCTCTGCTCGCCCGAGCGGTGGAATTGAGCGAGCCCGGATTGCGCCGGGACCGGCGCAGGCTCGAAGCCGCGGAAGCATGGTGGCACGGCGGAGACTTCGATCGGGCCAAGACGATGTTGGAGGGCGTCGAACCGGGCAGTGCGCTGCAGCCCCTGCGCCTGCGCACAACCCTGCTGCGGGCGTCGCTGGAACTGCACATCGGCAGACCGGCCGACGCGTTGGCGATGCTGCGCCCGATTCTTCCCAGCGCGCTGGAAGCGGGCCCCCAACAATCGATTCCGGTGCTGATGCGGTTCTGGGAAGCCGGTTTCGCCGCCAACGCGGCCGATGCGTGGGCCGAGCTGTCGGCCGCGGTCGAGCAGCAGGACCTCACCGGCGACGGCATATGGGAGTTGCTCGGCCGGTTCCTGCGCGGCACCTGCCGAACCCTGGCGGGGAAGGAAGCCGGTTTGGAGCCCGGCGATCTGGATGCGGCAGCGCAACTGACCGACCCGGGTCCGGTGGCTTGGGTCGCGGGGATGATCTGGGAGCTGGGGGACCGAAAGCGCGGACGACTCCTGAGCAGGGTCGCGATGCGACACGCACGCGGTCTCGGGGCGCCGGTAGCCCTGTCCTGGGCGTTGTGGCGGGTGGTCGTCGACGACTTGGCAAGCGGGCGTTTCCGTTCGGCGGAGGCGTTCGCGGAGGAAGGCTGCCAGCTGGCGGAGGAAACCGGACAGCGGAACTCCAGCCTCGCGTTCCGCAGCGCGCTCGTCATGCTGGCAGCGCTGCGTGGCGATGACGAACAGGCCCGTGCGGCCGCTCGGCAGGTCATGGACGAAGCGCTTGCCCATGGCATGTCGAGCATCGTCATCCTGGTCCGGCGCGCGCTCGGCCTGCTCGAACTCTCGGCCGGGGCGCCCGAACAAGCTCTGCTGCATTTCCAGCCACCGGTCGACGGCTCCTACCTCAGTGTGACCGTGGTGAATGTGCCAGATCTGGTCGAGGCCGCGGCCCAGTCGAACCGCGCCGACCTGGCCGCAGAGCCACTGGCACTGTTCACGCGATGGGCTCGGGCAGCCGATACGCCGGAGATGAGCGCGTTGACCGCCAGGTGCCGCGCGTTACTCGCCCCGCCTGACCGCGCGGCCGCCGATTTCCGTCGCGCACTGGAACTGTACGAACACACGGACCAGCCGTTCGAGATGGCGAGAACGCAACTACTCTTCGGTCGGTATCTGCGCCGCAGACGGCAGAAGTTCGAGGCCCGTGCGCCGCTGAATGCCGCCCTGGAAACCTTCCAGACTCTGGGCGCCAGGCTCTGGGCGGATCGCGCCCGAGAAGAACTGCGGGCCACGGGAGTACGCATCCGGCCCGGCACTGCCCGCAGTACCGTGCAGCTCACGCCGCAGGAAGCACGGATCGCCGAGGCCGTGGCGGACGGCTTCACGAACCGGGATATCGCGGCACAGATGTTCCTCAGCCGCCGGACGGTCGACTACCACCTGCGGAAGATGTACCAGAAGGCCGGAGTCAACTCCCGCGCCGAACTCACCCGGGTCCTGTTGACCGAGGCCAGAAAGAACCCCGGGTCAGGACACGAATAAGGCCCCTGATCAATGATCAGGGGCCCTGTCGTGTCTCCACACACGAGTCGGGGTGACAGGATTTGAACCTGCGACCTCCTCGTCCCGAACGAGGCGCGCTACCAAGCTGCGCCACACCCCGTGATGAGAACCTGTCGTAGCTTACAGCAGGGGCGGTGCGGACGTTAAATCGGCTGGTCACCGGTCCGGAAGGGGGCGGATGCTGGCCAGGACCCGCTTCGCGGTCGCCTTGTCCACGGCCTGGGGCACGCCGGTGTCGGCGGCGATGGTCATCACGAAATTGCCGTTCTCGCTCGGGAAGGCGAAGGTGAAGACCGAGAAGGTCGCGGCGCAGCCGGGGACAGGCGGCGGGGCGTTGCCGGTGGTTTCGACGAATGCGCCCTGCAACTGGCCGTCCAGGGAGGTGAGATTCTCGGCCGGGCCCGGGGTAGCGCCGGTGGTCGAGGGCCAGCCGACCTTGGCCATTCGAGTGCCGACATCCGCAGCGGCCGCGGCCGGTTCGGCCTGGGGCGACATGGTCAGGAATGTGTTGGTGCGGGTGTAGCGCGGCTGGCAGTAGTCCTTGCCGTCCTGCGACAGCCCGGCGATCTCCACGGCCTCCGGCGGATGACCCCATACGGCGGTGCCGCGCGGGTCGATCTTCCACTCCGGCGGCGCGTCGTAGGCCGCGCCGCGCTCGGGGATGGCCACCACCTGGAAGCCCGGCACCAGCGGCGCGACCGCGGCGCCGCTCGGTGCGGGCTCGGTAGCCGGAGGTTTGGCCGGGGCGGATGTGCCCTTTCCGGTGGTGAGGGCGCTGACCATGGAGGGGCCGCCCGCCGACGACCCGGAGTCGGGCGAATTCTTCCCGGCCACGATCGCCGCCACGGTCACCGCAAGGGCCACGACGACCACCGCGCCGATACCGGCGAACACCCACGCCATGCGGTTGCGCCGGGCGGGTGTGGGCCGCAGGGAATCGAACGGCGGGAGCGCATAGGTGGATGTCGGCGGATGTTGTGGCCCCCACGCCGGATTCGGCTGTGGGGCAGCTACTTCCGGAGGGGGACCGAACTGCCAGGGCTGTTCGAGCTGCGGCGATCCGGTCCTGACCGGTGCTGCCGGTGAAAGTGGTTGCTGCGCAATGGGATCCACTCGGTCGTGCTGCTGCCAAGGAGTGGCTCGTGGCGCGGTGGGCTGTTCGGGAAAAGTATCGGGCGACAGCAGGGCGTCCGGACCCGAGCCGGGCTGCGCCCACTCCTGCCAGGCCGGGCCGGGCAACGCGGATCCGGATTCCGGCGGTCCACCCGGGCGAAACTCGATGTCGGGCTGTGCCGCAACGGGATTCGTCGGCTGTTCGGCGCGCCTGATCTCCTCGGTCTGCGCCGTCTCGTCCGCGTCGAAACCCGATGGCTGCCCAGGCGGATTCGCCGCGTGTGGACGAGCGCCGGGTCCGCTCACAGTGTTCGGATCGTTCGGCCGCTGTTCGAACCCGCTGTTCACCCTCGTCCCCTGCCTGGAGTTCCGCTCGGCGCGCCACCCTAGCGCGCAACCGCCTCCGATTCCGATACCCCGTGGCCGGTGTCGGCAATCGGGCGCTCGGGCGGACCCGCGACCAGGGTCAGTAGCGTCGCCTCCGGGCGGCAGCAGAACCGGTACGGCGCCCACGGCGAGGTGCCCAGGCCTGCGGACACGTGTAACCGGGTATGGGCGCCCCAGCGGGAGGCCCCCTTCACCCGGGAACGATCGATGCCGCAGTTGGTGACCAGCGCGCCGAAGCCCGGCAGGCACAGCTGCCCGCCGTGGGTGTGCCCGGCCAGCACCAGGTCGTAGCCGTCGGTGGCGAAGCGGTCCAGCACCCGCGGCTCCGGCGAATGGGTGAGTCCGATGCTCAGCTCCGCCAGCGGATTGGGGCTGCCCGCCACGGTGTCGTAGCGGTCGCGCTTCAGGTGCGGGTCGTCGACGCCCGCGGTGGAGATCTTGATTCCGGCGACCTCCAGGTCGCGGCGCACGTGGGTCAGGTCCAGCCAGCCGCGCTCGGTGAACGCCGCGCGCAGGTCCTGCCAGGGCAGCGGCGCCCCGTGCACGCGCTTGTGGTTCCGGTTGAAGTATTTCAGCGGATTCTTCGGAACCGGCGCGAAATAGTCGTTGCTGCCGAAGACGAAGACGCCCGGCCGCGACAGCAGCTCCGTCAGCGACTGCACGACGGAGGGCACGGCCCGCGGGTGCGCCAGATTGTCGCCGGTGTTGACGACCAGGTCCGGTTCCAGCCGGGCCAGTTCGCGCACCCAGGCCTGTTTGAGCCGCTGGCCCGGGGTCATGTGCAGATCGCTGATGTGTAGCACCCGTAGGCTCGCCGAACCCGGCTGCAGCACCGGCAGCGTCGCCTCCCGCAGCACGAAGGCGTTGCGCTCGATCAGCGAGGCATATCCGAGCCCGGCGGCACCTGCTGCGGCGGTGCCCAGCGCGGCTCGTCGGAGTACTGGGGACGAGAAGACGGGCATTCGATCAGAATAGGCGACCACTGGGACGAACACCGAGTGTGATTCCGCACAGGGACACGGTTGGGCGTGGCGTGGATCCAACAGCCCCCATGCCCTCTTCGGGCTACCGTTGGCGCATGTCGGAACTCAAATCGAAGCTGCGCGCCGATCTCACCACCGCGATGAAGGACAGGGATTCGCTGCGCACCAACACCCTGCGCATGCTGCTGGCCGCCGTTCAGCACGCCGAGGTCGCCGGGTCGCAGGCGCGTGAGCTCACCGATGCCGACGTGCTCGCCGTGCTCGGCAAGGAGGCCAAGAAGCGCAACGAGGCGGCCGTGGTCTACGAGCAGGCCGGGCGTGGCGAGCTGGCCGCCAACGAGCGGGCCGAGGAGGAGATCATTCATGAGTACCTGCCCACGCCGCTGACCGACGCGGAGGTCGCCGACGTCGCCGACACGGCGATCGCCCAGGTCGCCCAGGAGACCGGCGCCCGCCCCGGCATGAAGCAGATGGGCCAGGTCATGAAGGCCGCCACCGCCCTGGCCGCGGGCCGCGCGGACGGCTCGCGCATCTCGGCAGCCGTAAAGGCCCGCCTCTAACCGAGCCACGGGCGGCGACGAGGCAACTGCCCGCCACCGAAAAACGTGCCGGGCCCGCCACCCGACTCGGGTAGCGGTCCCGGTCGTCCAGTCACCCGATCCGCCATCCCGTCGCATGGCCCGCCATCCCGGTGTGGCCCGCCATCCCGTCGCATGGCCTGTCGTTCCGGCGGGTGGCCCGTCATTCCCGGCGTGCTTTTGGCCGGGATCAGCGCGGAATCGGGATGGGGATCGGGATGGGGGGTAGCCGCGGTACCGGGGGCAACCCGGGGATGTTCGGTGGTGGCGCCGGGCCCGGCTGCGGCGCCTCGCGCTGCGTGCCGTCGCTGACGTTGACCGTGATCATCGCGCCCGGAATCGCCGAGCCGCTGGGCGAGGTGGAGACCACTGTGCCCTTCGCCGGAATGGCGGGCACCGTCACCATCGACACCTGGAATCCGGCGCCGATCAGGGCCGCCCGCGCCTCGGACTCGGACATCCCGGCCACGTCGGGGATCTGCGAATTGTTCGCTCCCCGCACGTACTTGTCGTCCAGCGGCGGCAACCCGGGTGGCGGGAAGCGGTCCAGCACCGGCTTGATGCCGTCGAACCAGCTGCGCGCCGGTTCGTTACCGCCGAACAGGTTGCCGTCACCGCAGCTGCGCAGCGGGAACGAGCAGATCTCGCCCGGTGTGGGGGAGTCGCCGTAGATGTAGGACGCACCGGCCAGCGAGTTGGTGAAGCCGAGGAACGCCGAGGAGCGGTGGCTCTCGGTGGTGCCGGTCTTCGCCGACAGCGGCGCGCTCCAGCCCGCGGCCCGCGCCGAACCCGCGGCGGTGCCCGAGACGTCGTCCTTGCTCATCGCGTTGGCGAGCGTGTTGGCCAGGCCGGGCTCGACCACCTGCTCACACGACGGCTGGGTCAGCGGCACCTGCTTGCCGCCGCGGTCGACCACCTCACGGATCGGCGAGGGCGGGCACCACTTGCCGCCCGAGCCCAGCGTCGCGGCCACATTGGACAGCTCCAGCGGGTTGATCCCGAACGGACCCAGGGTGAACGAGCCGAGATTCTGCTGCTTCACCATGTCCGCCAGGCTCTGGTTGCCATGGCCGGAGGTGCCGGGCGCCGCGTAGGACCGCATGCCCAGGCGCACCGCCATATCGACCGTCGGCGTGACCCCGACATCCTGGATCAGCTTGACGAACGCGGTGTTCGGCGACTGCGCCAGCGCCTCGGTCACCGACATGGGCGACCGGTAGTTGCCGACGTTCTTCACGCAGTAGGTCTCCGGCGGACAGCCGGGCGTGCCGCTGTTACCCATGCCCTTCGCCGAGAAGAAGCTCGGCACATCCAACTGGGCGTTGATACCCAGCCCCTTTTCCATGGCGGCGGCCGTGGTGAAGAGCTTGAAGATCGACCCCGCGCCGTCACCGACCATCGAATAGGGCTGCGGCTGTACGGTTTCGTGCCCCTCGCTGCTGAGCCCATAGGTGCGACTGGACGCCATGGCGAGCACCGGATGCGCGTCCTGCCCGGTGCCGACGATGCTCGTCACCTGCGCGATGTCGTCGAGGTCCGGTTTGGTCACTCCCGACACCGCCGCCTTCACCGATGCCTGTACGGCCGGATCGAGGGTGGTGCGGATCGTGTACCCGCCCTTGTCGATCTGCTCCTTGCTGATACCCGCGTTGGCCAGATACTGCAGCGCGTAATCGCAGAAGAAGCCGCGGTCGCCCGCCGCGATGCAGCCGCGCGGCAGGCCCTTCGGCTCGGGCAGCACGCCCAGCGGCTCGGTCTTGGCGGCGCGGAACTCCTCGGCGCGGCTGGGGATGTTCTGGATCATGGTGTCCAGCACGGTATTGCGGCGATCCAGCACGCCCTGGGGATTGTTGTAGGGGTTGAGCTTCGAGGAGCTCTGCACCATTCCGGCCAGCATCGCCGCCTGCGGCGGCCGCAGATCCTTGGCGTCGATGCCGAAGTAGGTTTGGGCGGCGTCCTGGATGCCGTAGGAGCCGCTGCCGAACGGCACCAGATTCAGGTACCGGGTGAGGATCTCGTCCTTGGTCAGTTCCTTCTCGAGGGTCAGCGCCATCCGGATCTCACGCAGCTTGCGGGCCGGGGTCGTCTCGATCGCGGCCCGGCGTTCGGCGTCCGTCTTCGCCACCACCAGCAGCTGGAAGTTCTTCACATACTGCTGATCGATGGTGGAGGCGCCCTGCTGCACCTCGCCGCTCGAGGTGTTGGTGAGGAAGGCGCGCAGCGTGCCTTGCCAATCCACACCGCCGTGCTCGGCGAAGCGGCGGTCCTCGATGGACACGATCGCCAGCTTCATGTCGTTGGAGATCTTGTCGCTGGGTACTTCGAAGCGGCGTTGCTCGTACAGCCAGGCGATGGGGTTCCCGGCGGCGTCCACCATCGTCGACACCGCGGGCGCGTTGCCCTCCACCAGTTCCGCGGAGACGTTGTCGACCGCGTCGGCGGCACGGTTGGACACATACCCGAACCCGCCGGCGATCGGGAACATCAGCCCGGCGATGAGCACGGCCGCCAGGACGCACGCACCAGCCAGCCTCGCGAGCGTTTGTGAGATCGGCACGCCCCAACTGTATCTGTGGCGCCGCCGCCGGCGTCGCAGGGTTTTCGGCGCCCGGGAGACGAGGCGCGCCGAAACCTCCCAGGCGTTGTCGCTTGGCTATCGCTTCGCGGCGGCTATGGGACTCCGGGGCTCGAGCTTTGTGCCTGGACCGCTCCGTGGGCCGTGGCGCAACTGTGCGCGTGGCGTGTCGGTGAAATTCGCGGCGGACTCGATCGTGCCTCGGGTTTCGGGGGAGCAACTTTGTCGACACCGCTTACGCACCGGTCTCCGGGGATTGAACCGGGGTCGGGTGTCGGGTGGGATACGTAGGTAGACGAGAGCCGTCCCGGTCAGTAGGGGGGAACTTTCGTCAAGGGCTCTGACTTTCGCGGGACTTCGGCGCGTCACGGGGGCGAAACCGGGCGTGTCGCACTGATTATGCCGACTGCCCGGTTCTTTGTCGTATTTGCAGGGACGGGCGTACCAAAAAATCTCGGGACGGTCTTGCGCACTCGCCATACCTTTACCTAGATTGAGAACCCAGTGTGATAGAGCTAACACTCAAAGTGGAATGTGGTGCGGGACGCAGCGGGGTTGGGTTGCTGCGCACACCGCACGCGATTCCGGAGCGCCGTTGACCCGGTGTTCGGACTGCAAAGGGGCACACCAAATGCACATGACTACCCCCATCGCTCGATTGGACGTGGAGCAGGCCGAAGCAAGGATCGCCTGGGTTTCCCAGGCCCGATGCAAGGAAGTAGACCCCGACCAGTTGTTCGTGCGCGGCGCCGCTCAGCGCAAGGCGGCGACGATCTGCCGGCACTGCCCCGTGCTGATGGAGTGCGGTGCCGACGCCTTGGACAATCGTGTGGAGTTCGGGGTGTGGGGTGGAATGACCGAGCGGCAGCGTCGTGCGCTGCTCAAGCAGCATCCGGAGGTGACGTCCTGGGCGGAGTTCTTCCGCGCCCAGCGACAGCAGAAAGTGGCGATGTAGTCCCCACTACGTGAACGGTCCGAGCCCGCGATTGCGGGCTCGGACCGTTTCTGCGCTCGGTCGTCCGGCCGAGGGGCTCGGCGCGGCGCCTATCCGGCGGAGTTCGGGCCGGCCAGCTGATCGCCGACCGCGCGCAGCGCCTCGAGATCGGAGACCTCGAACGGCAGCGCGGTGACCGCGACGATCGGCACTCGCGGGTGCGCGCCGGTGAACCGGTGCAGCAGCCGCTGTTCCCGCTTGGCGGTGGTCGCCCGGTGCGCGTGGATGCGCAGCACGTCGGCGGCCAGCGCGGCCGGATCGTGGTCGGCCCGATCGGCTGCGGCGTTCGCGCCGTTGCCCGTCAGACGATCGACGGCGGCCAGGGCCTGTTGCGGCGACAGCGAGCAGAGCACGGGGTGGGTGCGGTTGAGCACCAGACCGGCCAGGGGCATGCGGTCGGTGGAGAGCCGATCCACGAAGAACGAGGCCTCCCGCAGCGCATCCGGTTCGGCGGCGGCCACCACCAGGAAGTGCGTACCCGGCCGCGACAGCATCTCGAAGGTCCGATTGGCGCGGTCCTGGAAGCCGCCGAACATCGACTCCAGCGACTGCAGAAACAGCGACGCGTCCTTGAGCATCTGACCGCCCACCACCGTGGACACGCCGCGCACGGCCAGGCTCATCGCGCCCGTCACGAACCGGCCCACGCCCCGGCCGGGCGCCATGATCACGCGAATCATCCTGCCGTTGAGGAAGTTCCCGAGCCGCTTGGGCGCGTCCAGGAAGTCCAGCGCGTTGCGGGACGGCGGGGTGTCGACGACGATCAGGTCCCACTTCCGCTTCCCGACGAGCTGGCCAAGCTTCTCCATCGCCATGTACTCCTGCGTGCCGCCGAAGGACGAGGCGACCGTCTGATAGAAGGGGTTGGCGAAGATCTGCTCGGCCTTCTCGGGGCTGGTGTGCTCGAGCACCATCTCGTCGAAGGTGCGGCGCATGTTCAGCATCATCGCGTAGAGCTCGCCCTTCGCGTCCGGGCCGAGCTCGACCCGCTGCGGGACGTTGCCCAGGTCGCTCACGCCCAGGGACTGGGCGAGCCGGCGCGCCGGATCGATGGTCAGCACCACGACCTTGCGGCCGCGCTCGGCCGCGCGCAGCGCGATCGCCGCGGCGGTGGTGGTCTTGCCGACACCCCCGGACCCGCAGCACACGATCACGCGCGCGGTCCGGTCGTCGATGACGCGGGAGAGGTCCAGGGGGGCAACGGTGCTCGGTAGATTCATCACCGGACTCCCTGGGTGCTCAGATGTTCCGCTAATTCGTACAGGCCGCCCAGGTCCATCCCGTCGGGCAGGGCGGGCAGGTACAGACGGCTGAGATCGAGCTTCGCGAGTTCGGACGAGCTGTCGTCCTGCGCCTGCAGCGTGGCCGAATGCTCCGCCGTCTCGCGCAGCAGGCCCTGGAAATCGGCGTCGGACAGCGTGATTCCCGCCTCCGTGAGCCCGGTGCGCAGGGCGTCGGCATCGATGTCACCGGCGGCCGCTCGCGCGCGCACCGCCGGGGGCAGGTAGCCCTCCGTGGCGCGATTGACGATCACCGTGCCGATCCGGAAATCCGCTCCCATCAGCTCGGCGATCGCGTCGGCGGTCTCCTGCACGGGCAGCGCCTCGAGCAGCGTGACCAGGTGGACGACGGTCTGATCCGAATGCAGCAGCTTGGACACGCCCTCGGCCTGCGCCGCGATCGGCCCGCCCTTGGCCACCTCCGCCATCGCCTTCGTGACGTCCAGGAAGCTGGCGATGCGGCCGGTGGGCGGCGCGTCGATGACGATCTCGTCGTAGACCGGCCGACGCGACTTGTCCACGCGCACGGCGCATTCCTTGATCTTGCCGGTCAGGATCACGTCGCGCAGGCCCGGCGCGATGGTCGTGACGAATTCGATGGCGCCCATCCGGCGCATCGCCCGCCCGGCGAAGCCGAGGTTGTAGAACATGTCGAGGTATTCGAGGAAGGCGTGCTCGATGTCGAGCGCCAGCGCCACCACCTCGCCACCGCCGTCGGCGGTCGCGATCTTGGTTTCCGTAGGCGGCAGCGGCGGCAGGTCGAACAGCTGCGCGATCGACTGCCTGCCCTCCACCTCCACCAGCAGCACCCGGCGCCCGCCCGCCGCCAGCGCCAGGGCCAGTGACGCGGACACCGTGGACTTCCCGGTCCCACCCTTGCCGGACACGTAGTGCAGGCGAGCCCTGTCCGCGCGCTCCGGCCAACCTAGTCTCAGCCCCGGCTCTGCCGAATCGGGCACTGCTGTCGGTACTCCCACGCTCGCGAGCCTATAACCCGTTATGAAACCGGGGCCATAGGATACGGCTACTGTCTGGTACACCACTCGGCTATTGCGAATCGCCGGAAGATATGGCAGCCGCCCGAATTCGGCCGCCGACCCCGCGACCCCCGAGGCGGGGTGCGGACCCAGCTACGCTCAGCGGCATGAGTGATGTGACCGTATGGGAATACGCGACCGTGCCGCTGCTGACGCACGCGACCAAGCAGATCCTGGACCAGTGGGGCGCCGACGGCTGGGAGCTCGTCACGGTGCTGCCCGGCCCGACCGGTGAACAGCACGTCGCCTACCTGAAGCGGGTGAAGGGCTGATGGTCGATTCGACCGTGTGGCGCGAGAACCTCGAGCGTCTCGGCCTGGAGCTGCCGGGTGTCGCCGCTCCGGCGGGCGCCTACATCCCGGCGCTGCGCAGCGGCTCGTACGTCTACACCTCCGGCCAGCTGCCGTTCGTGGACGGCAAGCTGTCCGCCGTCGGCAAGGTCGGCACCGAGGTGAGCCTGGAGCAGGCCAAGGAGGCGGCGAAGTTCTGTGCGCTGAATGCGCTGGCTGCCGTGCACGATCTGGTCGGCCTCGACGCGGTGGCGCGGATCGTGAAGGTGGTCGGCTTCGTCGCCTCGGCGCCGGGCTTCAACGACCAGCCGCTGGTGATCAACGGCGCCTCGGAGCTGCTCGGCGAGGTCTTCGGCGAGGCCGGTGTGCACGCCCGCTCCGCGGTCGGGGTCTTCGAGCTGCCCAGGAACACCCCGGTCGAGGTGGAGCTGATCGCCGAGGTGCGATAAGACTCGGAGCTGCCCCGCCACGCCGGAAATTGGAAGGGTAGCTCCGTCCGGAAGTTCGTTGCCGCACAAGGCGTTAGGACAAGCTATGACCCTTACCCATCCGGCCTACGGTCAGTTGCGGCCCGTCACGGCAACGGCGTCGGTGCTACTCGCGAACAATCCGAACCAGATGACCCTGCAGGGCACCAACACCTGGATCCTGCGCGCTCCGGGCCGATCCGGCTGCGTCGTGATCGATCCGGGGCCCAAGGACCGCGCACACAGCGCGGCGATCGCGCGGGAGACCGGCGGCGACATCGCGCTCACCCTGATCACCCACCACCACCGCGACCACACCGGCGGCATCGATGGTCTGGTGAAGCTGACGGGAACGCCGGTGCGCGCGGTGGAGCCCAAATTTCTGCGGGACTCGGATGCACCGCTGGCCGACGGCGAGGTGATCGAAGCGGCGGGGCTGCGGATCACCGTGCTCGCCACTCCGGGACACACCACCGACTCGGTGTCGTTCCTGCTCGACGACGCCGTCGTCACCGGCGACACGGTGCTGGGCAGCGGGACCACCGTGCTGGAATCGCGGGACGGTGCCCTCGGGGATTACCTGACATCACTGGACCGGCTGGCCGAGGTGGCCCCGGGCAGGGCCCTGCTGCCCGCGCACGGCCCGGATCACGCGGCGGCCGAACCGGTGATCCGCTACTACATCCGGCATCGCCGGGAACGCCTGGATCAGGTGCGGCAGGCACTGGCCGAGATCGGCCCGGACGCCAAACCGCTGCAGATCGTCGCGCGCGTCTACGCCGACGTCGACAAGAAGCTGTGGCCCGCGGCGCGCAGCTCGGTCAAGGCCCAACTCGCCTACCTGCGCACCCAAAACTGACGGCCCGGCCGCTCGGCCGCCCCCACCCGTCGTCCCGGCCGTCCGCCCTCGCCGGAATGACGTGGGGGACTATCGCGCCCGGCGGGCCAGTCGCTCCGAATCGGAGATCAGCACGCTCTTGCCCTCCAGTCGCAGCCAGCCGCGATGCGCGAAGTCGGCGAGCGCCTTGTTCACGGTCTCGCGGGAGGCGCCGACCAGCTGGGCGATCTCCTCCTGGGTGAGGTCGTGGGTCACGCGCAGCGCACCGGCCTCCTGGGTGCCGAAACGCTGTGCCAGCTGCAGCAGCGCCTTGGCCACGCGACCGGGGACGTCGGTGAAGATGAGGTCGGCCAGGTTGTTGTTGGTGCGGCGCAGACGACGCGCGAGCACTCGCAGCAACTGCTCGGCGATCTCGGGGCGCTGGTCGATCCACGACTTGAGGGCCTCGCGGTCCATCGTGACGGCGCGGACCTCGGTGACCGTGGTGGCCGTCGAGGTACGCGGGCCCGGATCGAAGATCGACAGCTCGCCGAACATATCCGACGGGCCCATGATGGTGAGCAGGTTCTCCCGGCCGTCGGGGGAGCGGCGTCCGATCTTCACCTTGCCCGACGTGATGATGTACAGCCGGTCGCCGGGCTCGCCCTCGTTGAAGATGACATGGCCGCGCGGGAAGTCCACGGGCTGAAGCTGTTTGGCCAGCGCCGCCACCGCGGTGGGCTCGACGCCTTGGAAGATGCCTGCTCTGGCGAGGGCCTCGTCCACGAATGTGCTCCTTATGGGAATTGACGGTGCTGTGTCCTGCGACGACAGCAAATTCTCTGCGTGTGCACGCGAGCTGCCGCCGCCGGGCCCAGCGCTGTCGCCGCGTGTCCTGGACCGAAGCGGTTCGGCCGACAGTGCAGTCTACTTGGCGTGTGGGCGCCGTAGTGACAGACACCACGTAACGCGCGGTCTGTGAAACGTCCCGGTTGCCGGAATAGTTCCCGGGCCCACCCGTGCGAATGCCGCGTGGAGATGCTCAGCTGGCCTGCGCGACATCCAGTTCGTCGCCACGGGCGCGTCGGCGCCCCGCGTGGGCCGCGGCGGCGGGCACGCCGAGCTTGGCCAACTCGTTGACCTCGGCATTGCTGGCTCGGTCCAGGTACTGCTGGACCTCTTCCTCCGGTTCGAGCAGTTTGCGGAGCCGATTTTCGACGCGTTCCATGAACAGCGCGAACAGCATCAGCAGTACCGGGAAGAGCACCACAGCGAGTCCTTGCATAACCGTGAGTAAACACGGATAAGGTCTCAGATGGAACACGGGGGGACCTTCACGGGCGCGCTCTCGTCGGTGGGGGTCCGTATGGTGGACCCGTGCGTGAAGCCAGAGCCACCGCGGTGAACGGGCAGGAGCCGTCCGCGCCCTCCGAATCCCCTCGAACCGCGGCGTCCTCGCGCCGCCGCACATCCGAATCGGCCGCCCCCGCTGCCGCCGCGGAGCGGAAACCCGCCGCGCGGAAGGGGTCCGGTGCCGCCGCACGCAAGTTCGCGAAGGAAACACAGCTCGGCCGGGTGCGCCGAGCCCGCCGGATGTACCGATCGCTGACGGCCGCCTTCCCCGACGCGCACTGCGAGCTGGACTTCACCACACCGCTGGAGCTGGCGGTCGCGACAATCCTCTCCGCCCAGTGCACCGACGTCCGGGTGAACATGACGACCCCCGCGCTGTTCACCCGCTATCCGGATGCGCGGGCCTACGCCGAGGCCGACCGCACCGAACTCGAGGAGTACATCCGCCCCACCGGCTTCTACCGCAACAAGACCACGTCGCTGATCGGCCTGGGCCAGGCGCTGATGGAGCGCTACGACGGCGTGCTGCCGCACACCCTGGACGAGTTGGTGAAGCTGCCCGGCATCGGCCGCAAGACGGCGAACGTCATCCTGGGCAACGCCTTCGGTGTGCCGGGAATCACGGTGGACACCCACTTCGGCAGGCTCGTACAGCGCTGGCAGTGGACCACCGAGGAGGATCCGGTCAAGATCGAGCACGCCGTCGGCGAGCTGATCGAGCGCCGGGACTGGACCATGCTGTCGCACCGGGTGATCTTCCACGGCCGCCGGGTGTGTCATGCCCGCAAGCCGGCGTGCGGCGCCTGCGTGCTGGCCAAGGACTGCCCTTCCTTCGGCACGGGGCCCACCGATCCGGCGACGGCCGCCGCCCTGATCAAGGGGCCCGAGGCCGAGCATCTGCTCGAACTGGTGGGCCGGTGAGTTCGATACCGGTGGCTTGGCGCTGGACACTGGCGGTACTGATCGCCGTCGTCGCGCTGGCTGTCGCGATCTGGCCGCGTGGCGGGCGCGACGCCCCGACGAATACCACCGCGGCCACACCGGGCGGCTCCGCCGCGGTATCCGAAGGGCAGCGCGCCGCGGCCGCCCTGGTCGATTGCCCGCGAGCCGAGTCCCCTGCCCCGTCGTCCGGTCCGCTGCGCGGGGTCACGGGCGGATGCCTGGCCGACGGCCGCCCGGTGGATCTCGGAGCGGTACTCGCCGGGCGCCCCGCCCTGGTGAATCTGTGGGCGTACTGGTGTGAGCCGTGCGCGCGGGAACTGCCCGCCCTGCAGCAGTTCGCTGTCCGCGCGTCCGGTGCCGTCACCGTGCTGACCGTGCACAGCGATCCGGACGAGGCGAAGGCGCTGGCCCGGCTCACGGATCTGAACGTGCACCTGCCCGGTGTCGAGGACGGCGCCGAGCGCGTGCGCGCCGCCGTCGGCGCGCCGCCCGTGCTGCCCGTTTCGGTGCTGGTCCGGGCCGACGGATCGATCGCGAAAGTGGTGGTCCGCGCGTTCGACAGCGCCGAGGACATCGCCGCGACCGTCGCGGGCGAGCTGGGGGTCGCGGCGTGACCGAGGATCCGGGTGGCGGCGCATACCCGGCGGCCGCCGACGGGAGTCTGATGCGGGACGGCAGCGCTTGGCGCCGATGGCATGCGGATACCTGCCCGACTCGCCGGTACGCCGGACGTCGTGATCGAATCGACGAGATCGACGGCGCGCGTGACCGGCCCCCGGCGCGAGCGACGGGTCCGGTGCCGGGGCGCACCGGGGAGATGGATGTCGAACCCGATGGCTCGCGCAACCGCCCGGCGCTCGGCGAGCGCGGCGACGAGAACAGCGTGAGGATGGGGTCGGGAGGAGGCAGCGTGCGCAACCGTGACGGCGGTGAGGAACCCGGCGAGAGAACGGGTTTGGTGACCGATGGCATCCCCGCGTGGCTGCGCGGTGTGGTCGAGCGCAAGCCCGCGGACCCGACCGGGGTGAACCCGGTGCTGAACCGGACCACGACCCAGCGGCTGGTGTCGGCGGCGCTGCGGCCTCGGCAGGCGTCCGTGCTGGTGCTGTTCGGCGGTGCCGCCGAATCGGATCCCCATGCCCCCGGCGGGCTGCCCGCCGATGCCGACGTACTGCTCACCCAGCGCGCGGCGACGCTGCGTCAGCACCGCGGACAGGTGGCGTTCCCCGGCGGCGGCGTCGAGCCCGGTGACGACGGGCCGATCGGCACGGCGCTGCGCGAGGCCCGCGAGGAGACCGGTCTGGACCCGGACGGCGTGGAACCCCTTGCGGTGCTTCCGAAGATCTTCGTGCCGCCGTCGCGATTCGACGTGACCCCGGTCGTCGCGTACTGGCGCACGCCGGGCAAGGTCGGCGTGGTCAGCGAGACCGAGGCCGCGCGGGTGGTGCGGGTGCCGATCGCCGACCTGATCGACCCTGCCAACCGGTTCGTCGTGCGACACCCGATGGGGTACATGGGTCCGGCGTTCGCCGTCGACGGCATGCTCGTCTGGGGTTTCACCGCCGGCGTGCTCGCCGGGCTGCTGGCCGTCTCGGGCTGGGAGCGGGAGTGGGATCATCACGACGTGCGTGATCTACAGGCATCGCTCGCGGCAGTGGGGATGACGTTATGAGTTCCTCGGCCTGGCTCGATATCGCGGTCGTGATCATCGCGCTGCTGGCCGCCTCCTCGGGGTGGCGGCAGGGTGCGGTCGCGTCGGCGCTGGCATTTCTGGGCGTGGTGCTGGGCGCGGTGGCCGGGATCCTGATCGCGCCACACATCCTGGTCCACATCAGCGAGGGCCGCAAACGCGTGCTGGTCGGCGTGGTGCTGATCGTGGCGCTGGTGATCATCGGCGAGGTGGCGGGGATGGTGCTCGGCCGCGCCGCCCGCAGCGGGATGACGCATCCGTTCACCCGCAGCGTCGACAGCGTGGTGGGCGCGGCCCTGCAGACCGTGGCCGTCCTGGTGACGGCGTGGCTGCTGGCGCTGCCGCTCGCCTCGTCCTCACAGCCCTCGATCGCGGCGGCGGTGAACGGCTCGCGGGTGCTCTCCGACGTCAACCAGGTGGCGCCGGACTGGTTGCGGAAGCTGCCCAACGAGTTCTCCAAGCTGCTCAACACCTCCGGGCTGCCGGATGTGATCGGCCCGTTCGGCCGCGCCCCGATCGCGGCGGTGGAACCGCCGGATCCGACGGTGCTCGACAGCCAGGTCGCCCTGGACCTGCAGCACAGCGTGCTGCGCATCCGCGGCGTCGCGCCGAGTTGTCAGCGCGCGCTGGAGGGTTCGGGCTTCGTGGTCGGCCCCGAGCGGGTCATGACGAATGCGCACGTGGTCGCGGGCACCAACACCGTCCAGGTCGACACCGCGCGCGGTCCGCTGGATGCCACCGTGGTGCTGTTCGACCCGTCCAAGGACGTGGCCGTGCTCGACGTGCCCGGATTGAACGCACCGCTGATTCCGATGGCGCCGTCCCCGGCCAAGTCGGGCCAGAACGCGATCGTGCTCGGCTACCCGGGCGGCGGGCCGTACACCGCCAGCGCGGCCCGCGTGCGCGAGACCCTGGAGCTGACCGGACCGGACATCTACAAGACGGGCACGGTGGAGCGCGAGGTCTACACCGTGCGCGGCCGGGTGCGCGCCGGCAATTCCGGTGGGCCCCTGGTGGATACGGACGGCCAGGTGCTGGGCCTGGTCTTCGGCGCCGCGGTGGTCGACGAGGACACCGGCTACGCGCTCACCCTGAACGAGGTCCGCGATGACCTCGAGGCGGCGGAGAAGTCGAACGGTCCGGTCCCGACGGGAGACTGCGTACTGAGTTAGGAGCGGCAGTCAGCCGAGCAGTTTCGCCAGCTCTGCGGTCACCGGCTCCGGGGATTCCTGGTGGGCGAAATGCCCCGCGCCCGGAATTCCGACCACCCGTCGATCCGGGGCAAGCCGATGCCCGCGGCGGATCGTGGAATCGAGGATGTAGTGGTCGGATTCGCCGTGCAGCGACAGCACCGGGACGCGGACCGGCTCCCGCATCGTGGCCATGAAGCGGGCGCCGTCGGGGCGCCACTGGCTGCGGAAGGCCCAGCGCTGATACTCCAGCGCACAGTGCGCCGCGCCGGAGATGCGGATCGCCGAGCGCATCCGCCGCGCGGTGTCGACGAATTCGGCCGTGCCCGACCAGCGCGCGCTGACCCGTTGCCGCAGCAGCCTTTCCACCTCGTAGCCGTCGTTGGTGGACAGCAGCCGCTCGCCGTAGCGCGGGGGCTGATAGCGCAGGAAGTTCGGTAGCCAGGCCGAGCGCTGATGTCGATCGCGCAGCACCGCCTGCTTCAAAGCGACCGGATGCGGCGAACTCACGAGGGCGATGGAACGCACCAGCCGCGGATGCAGCACCGCGGTCGCCCAGCACACCAGGCCGCCCTCGGCATGCCCGACGAGCGTGGCCTCGCTGTGGCCGAGGGCGCGGATCAGCCCGGCGACGTCACCGGCCAGGGTCCAGCCGTCGTAGCCGCGCGGCGGCTTGTCGGAATCGCCGTACCCGCGCAGGTCGACCGCGACGGCGCGGTACCCCAGATCGGCCAGCCCGCTCAGCTGGTGCCGCCACGACCACCAGAAGTCACCGAATCCGTGCAGCAGCAGCACCAGCGGGCTGTCCGGCGCCGGATTGCGCTGCGCCGGTTCGGCCTCGACGACGTGGAATCGAATGCCGTTGGCACGCACGTCCCTGTGGGCCCACGGCCCGTCGTAACGGACGCTGGACGGATCCGGACTCGGGTTCGACGACACGCCGACAAAGCGTAGTCGGCGGGATTACCTGCCCGGCCGATCGGTCGCGGTCGCCGCCGGAGCGTCGAGCGCCGCGTGGTCGCCGTGCGACCCGAGGCCCTGCGGCAGCACCGTGCGCGTCTCCTTCAGCGATTCGATCGTCTTCTCCGGGGCGCGCAGCTTGCGCACCTTGCGATAACCGAGGAAGCCGAACACCGCCACCGCCACGACCATCAGCCCGAACACGATCAGGAACGACGCCCACCGGTACAGCCACACGTCGAGCAGCTCCGCCAGGAAGAAGAAAAAGAAGAACGAGGAGAACAGCAGGATGGTGAGCGCGACGATGAAGTACACGCTGCCCTGCAGGCCCTTGCGGATCTCCCCGGTCACCTCGGCCTTGGCCAGGTTCACCTCGGCGCGGACCAGGGTCGACATCTGCTCGGCGGCGTCGCGCACCAGATCGCCGATGCTGGCGTTCGCCGTGGTGTCGACCTCCGACAGCGGAATAGCGGTGATGGTCCGGTTGCGGCCCATGTCCTGCCCGTTACCGCCGTTTGTGAAGCTCAATGCTCGACCCTTCTCCATGTCCCGGTGCTGTCCGGCCTTCACTCGTCTGTAGCGGCCGCGCGTCGCGCCTGATGAGCACGGCCCCGTCGCAACAGTAGCGCCGAACCGATCAGGGAAGCCGCCATTGACGTCATCAACACGGCCGCCTTCGCCAGTTCCGCGGCGGCCTCGTTGTCGGCCAAGGCAAGTTCTGCCACCAAAAGGCTAACGGTGAAGCCGATCGCACCCAGTACCGACAGGGCGAACATATCGCGATAACCGAGTCCGGCGGGCCGCTCGGCGATCCCGAGGCGGATCGCGACCCAGCTCGTGCCGAACAGGCCGAGGGTCTTACCGGCGAGCAGGCCGACGATGATCGCCAGCGCCAGCCGGTCGGTGACCAGTTCCCCGAACACCGCGGTCGACAGCGGAACCCCCGAGGCGAACAGCGCGAACAGCGGTACGCACACACCCGCCGACACCGGCTGGAACAGATGCTCGAGCCGGGTAGCGGGCGCCTCGTCCTCATCCGGATCGGGACGGACCCGGGTCAGCAGCCCGCACAGCACCCCGGCCAGGGTGGGATGAATCCCCGCCTCGTGCAACGCGTACCAGGCCACCAGCGCCAGCGGCACGTAGATCAGCGGGGAGCGCCACCGCAGGCGCTGGGCGAGCCACCAGCCGAGGAAGCAGGCGGCCGCGGTAAGGAGCCAGCCGATCGCGATCGAGGTGGTGAACAGGATGGCGATCAACAGGATGGCGATGAGATCGTCCACCACGGCGAGGCTCAGCAGGAAGACCCGCGCAGTGGCGGGGATCCGGGAGCCGGTGAGGGCGAGCACCGCCAGCGCGAAGGCGATATCGGTAGCGACGGGGATGGCCCACCCGCGGTCCATGCCGTCGACGCCGAATCCGATCGTCATCGCGATGAGCGCGGGCAGCACGACCCCGCCGACCGCGGCGATGATCGGCAGCGTGGCGCGCTTGCGGTCGGCGAGCTCGCCCACCACCAATTCGCGCTTGAGCTCCAGACCGGCGACGAAGAAGAAGATCGCCAGCAGGCCGTCCTTGACCCAGTCCGCGAGGGTCAGGTCCAGATGCAGCGGCGGGATCGGCAGCGTCGTCTCGGTGAGGGTGAGATAGCCCTCGCTCCACGGGGAGTTCGCCCACAGCAGCGCGACGGCCGCGGCAACCAGCAGCAGGGCGCCGCCGACGGTCTCGGTACGGAGGAAGCGGGCGAGCTCGGAGCGGAGCGCAACGATCACGGAGCACCTTTCGGCCGGTGGGGCTACGGCTGCGGTGCACATCCCGCCGACTCGTCAACCGATGCTTGTACCGCACGCCGACCAGACTTCCCGGCACTCCTTACGCAATTCTAACGGTCGGGCCCGGTGTGGTGCGCAGGGCATCTGGGAAAGGCGCCGGGGAGTCGACGGCCTCCGACATGCGGCGGGCCGGTGCGCACCAGGTACGCACCGGCCCGCCGCCGTCTATTCGGTTGTGGTGCTTACCAGTTGGTCTTGCGGGCTCGGATGGCTTCGAAGACGTTGGGGTCGACGAGGGTGGAGGTGTCGCCGAGTTCGCGGCCCTCGGCCACGTCGCGCAGGAGGCGGCGCATGATCTTGCCGGAACGGGTCTTGGGGAGTTCGGGGACGATGTGGATCTCCCGGGGCCGGGCGATGGGGGAGATCTCGCGGGAGACCTCCGCCTTCAGTTCGTCGACCAGGTCCTGGCCGGTGTCCTTGGCCTCGCCGGTGAGGATGACGAAGGCGACGATGCCCTGGCCGGTGGTGGCGTCGGTGGCGCCGACGACCGCGGCTTCGGCGACGCCGTAGTGGCCGACCAGTGCGGATTCGACCTCGGCGGTGGAGATGCGGTGCCCGGAGACGTTCATGACGTCGTCGACGCGGCCGAGGACCCACAGGTCGCTGTCGGCGTCGAGCTTGGCGCCGTCACCGGCGAAGTACCAGCCCTTGGCGGCGTAGCGCTCCCAGTACGTGGCCTTGTAGCGGTCCGGATCGCCCCAGATGCCGCGCAGCATCGACGGCCAGGGCTGGTCGAGGACGAGGTAGCCGTTGGCTTCGGTCTCGCCGAGCTGCACCGGATTGCCTTCCTCGTCAACTACTTTCGCCGAGATGCCGGGCAGGGGGGTCATGGCGGCGCCGGGTTTGGCGGCGGTGACGCCGGGCAGCGGGGAGATCATGATGGCGCCGGTCTCGGTCTGCCACCAGGTGTCCACGACGGGGGTCTTGTCGCCGCCGATGGCCTCGCGGTACCAGCGCCACGCCTCGGGGTTGATGGGCTCGCCGACGGATCCGAGTACCCGGATGCTGGACAGGTCATGGGCGGCGGGGATCTCTCGGCCCCACTTCATGAACGTGCGCACCAGCGTGGGAGCCGTGTAATAGATTGTTACCCCGTACTTTTCGACGATCTGCCAGTGCCGGTGCTCGTCCGGGAAGTTCGGGGTGCCCTCGTACACGACCTGCGTGGCGCGGTTGGACAGCGGCCCGTACACGATGTAGCTGTGCCCGGTCACCCAGCCGATATCGGCGGTGCACCAGTACACGTCCTGCCCGGCCTTGTGGTCGAACACGGTGTGGTGGGTGTAGGACGCCTGGGTCAGGTAGCCGCCGGAGGTGTGCAGGATTCCCTTCGGCTTCCCGGTGGTGCCGGAGGTGTAGAGGATGTACAGCGGGTGTTCGGCATCGAAAGCCTGGGCCTCGTGCTCGGGCGACGCCTGCGACACCGTCTCGTGCCACCACAGGTCGCGGCCCTCGGTCCACGGCACCTCGATCTCGGTGCGCCGCACCACGAGTACATGCTCGACGCTCGACGGCGTGCTGTGTCCACGGGGCGTACCGGCGGGCCCTGCGTGGTTACGCTCCGCTGCCTCCTCCGGGTCTGACGCCGGTACGCCCGCGTTGGCGTACAGCGCCTCGTCCACGGCCTCCTTCAGCGGCGCCGCCTTGCCGCGCCGCCACTGGCCGTCGGTGGTGATCACGAGGCGCGCCTCGGCATCGTCGACCCGCTGGCGCAGAGCGGACGGGGAGAAGCCCGCGAACACCACCGAATGCGTCAGGCCCAGTCGCGCGCAGGCGAGCATGGACACGATCGCCTCGGGCACCATCGGCATGTAGATGGCAACGCGGTCACCGGCCTCGAGGCCCAGTTCGGTGAGGTAGTTCGCGGCGCGCGACACCTCGGCCAGCAGATCGGCGTAGGTGATGTCGCGGGAGTCGCCCGGCTCGCCCTCCCAGTGGATGGCGACCTGATCGCCGTGGCCGTCGAGTACGTGCCGGTCCACGCAGTTGTAGGCGACGTTCAATTTCCCGTCGGCGAACCAGCGCGCGAACGGTGCGTCGTCCCAGTCCAGGACGCGGGTGAAGGGCTGATGCCAATACAGTCGGCGGGCCTGCTCGGCCCAGAACGCGTCCCGGTCGGCGGCGGCCCGATCGTACAGCGACGCATCGGCATTGGCAGCGGCGGCGAACTCCGCACTCGGCGGATACACATCCCGGTGATCAGCGGTGGTTTCGGTCATCTCGCCTCTTCTTTCGCGTGCGCTTCGGCCGTGGGTGACCGCGGCCACGTTCCTGACCCTAGTAGACCCTGAACGGGCGGTGTTCGGGTCCCGGCCGGTGGTTGGCCGAATATTGCAACGCTGACACCTCGGTTCGGCCGACTGCTCAGTGTCCTTGCGTATCGATGATCGAATCGTAAAGTCGAAGTTCGAGCCGTTGTGCAATATGTCACCCCGACCCGTCGCCGTGAGTCGGCCATGTTGCCGGATTGCTAACAAGGCGAACAAACCCCGCGCGAACCGCTGACAACCATCCGCCGGGTAGCTACTGTCCGATTCACCCAGGGTGGAGCGTGGGATGCGTGCCGGAGGATCCCCGCGCCGCACTCGACGCTGCGCCCAGCCCTTCCTGGAATCGGGAGATTGCGTTGAGATTCAAGACGATCACCGCGCTGGCCGCGGCGGCCTTGGTGGCCACGAGCCTCGCACTGACGGGCTGTTCCTCGGACGGCGGCGACAGCGACATCGTCACCGTGAACGCCGGTGAACCCCAGAATCCGCTGGTGCCGACGAATACCAACGAGAATATGGGCGGTCGCGTGGTCGACCGGCTGTTCGCCGGGCTGAAGTACTATGACGCGAACGGCAAGCCCCACAACGAGATGGCGCAGTCGATCGAGACGCCGGACCGGCAGCACTACACGATCAAGATCAAGCCGGACTGGAAGTTCACCGACGGCACCCAGGTGACGGCCAAGTCGTTCGTCGACGCCTGGAACTACGGCGCCCTCGGCACCAACGGCCAGGTGCAGAACTGGGTCTTCGCGCAGATCGCCGGGTACGACGACGTCTCGTCGAATCCGCCCAAGACGCAGACGATGTCGGGCCTGAAGGTGATCGACGACCAGACCTTCACGGTCGACCTGAAACATCCGTCGATCGACTTCGAGCTGGAGATGGGCTTCGCGCCGTTCTATCCGCTGCCCGAGGTCGCGTTCAAGGATATGAAGGCGTTCGGGGAGAAGCCGATCGGGAACGGCCCCTACAAGTTCGACAGCTGGGACCACAACGTCAAGATCGAGATGACGCCCAACCCGGACTATCACGGCGGCCGCCCGGCCAAGAACAAGGGCCTGCGGTTCGTGATGTACCAGTCCTACGAAACCGCCTACGCCGACCTGCAATCCGGCAACCTCGACGCGCTCGACGTCATCCCCGACACGGCGCTGGGCACCTACAAGCAGGACCTCGGCGATCGCGCGATCAGCAAGCCGATCGCCTACAGCCAGCACATCGGCGTGCAGCAGAACGTGCCGCACTTCGCCGGGGAGGAGGGCCTGCTGCGCCGCAAGGCGATCTCGATGGCGATCAACCGGCAACAGATCGCGGATAACATCTTCCACGGAACCCGCGTTCCCGCAAAGGATTTCACCGCCTTCACCCTCGACGGTTTCCGGGACAACCTGCCCGGATCGGAGGTGTTGAAGTTCAACCCCGACGAGGCCAAGAAGCTGTGGGCGCAGGCCGACGCCATCTCGCCGTGGTCGGGCACCTACCAGATCGCCTACAACTCCGACGGCGGTCACCAGGCCTGGATCGAGGCGGTGGCCAACAGCGTGAAGAACACGCTGGGCATCGACGCGGTCGGCGTGCCGTATCCGACGTTCAAGAACATCCGCGACGAGATCAACGCCAAGACCGTCGGCAAGGCGTTCCGCTACGGCTGGCAGGGCGACTACCCGTCGATGTTCGAGTTCCTGACCGCGCTGTACCTCACCGGCTCGGGCACCAACAACACCGACTACCGCAGCCCCGAGTTCGACCGGCTGCTGTTCGCCGCGCAGGCCGCATCCACCCCGGAGCAGGCGTACGACATCGTCGCGCAGGCCCAGGCGGTGCTGTTCAAGGATATGGCCGACATCCCGGTCTTCGACTACAACGTCGCGGCCGGACGCTCGGATCAGGTGAAGAATGCCGAGGTCACCTGGAGTGGCCTGTTCGACTTCGAGAACATCGAAAAATAGCCGCTATGGAGTGAAACATGGCTTGGTACGTCGTGCGGCGGCTGCTCCAGATGATTCCGGTCTTCCTCGGAGCGACGCTGCTGATCTACGCAATGGTCTTCCTGATTCCGGGTGACCCGATCCGCGCGCTGGCGGGCGACCGCCCGATGACCCCGGCGGTCGAGGCCACGCTGCGGGCACGGTATCACCTGGATCAGCCGTTCTTCGTGCAATACCTGCAGTACCTGAAGGGGATCCTCACCCTCGATTTCGGCACCTCCTTCTCGGGCAGACCAGTGCGGGCCGAGCTGGCGCGGGCGTTTCCCGTCACGCTGAAGCTGGCGGTCATGGCGGTGGTCGTCGAGGGCGTGTTCGGTGTGCTGTTCGGCCTGGTCGCCGGGCTGCGCAAGGGCAAGCTGTTCGATTCCACGATGCTGGTGCTCAGCCTCATCGTCATCGCCGTGCCGATCTTCGTCATCGGCTTCCTCGCGCAGTTCCTGCTGGGCGTGAAGTGGGGGATCGTCCCGGTGACGGTCACGGGCAAGGCGAGCTTCACCGATCTGCTGGTCCCGGCGTGCGTGCTCGGGTCGCTGTCGTTCGCGTATGTACTGCGGCTGACCCGGAATTCGGTGGCGGAGAACATGACATCGGATTACGTGCGCACCGCCACCGCCAAGGGGCTGAGCGAGCGGCGGGTGATCGGGGTGCACATCCTGCGGAACTCGATGATTCCGGTGATCACGTTCCTCGGCGCCGATCTCGGCGCGCTGATGGGCGGCGCGGTCGTCACCGAGGGCATCTTCAACATCCCCGGGGTGGGCGGGACGCTGTTCCAGGCGATCACGCGTGGCGAGCCGCCCACGGTGGTGGCCTTCGTGACGGTGCTGATCGTGATCTTCCTGATCGCGAACCTGGTCGTCGACCTGCTGTACGCCGCACTCGACCCGAGGATCCGCTATGCCTGACCAGCCGACCGAAATCCGGGAGATCCGGCCCGGGCAGGAGCATTTCGTGGCGCCGCCGGACGAGGTGGAGGTGCTGGTCACCGACCGGCTGGACGAGACCACCACTCCGACCAGCATCTGGCGCGACGCCGGGCGGCAGCTGCGGCGCAACCCGATCTTCCTCGTCGCCGCGCTGTTGATCGCGTTCGTGCTGCTGGTGGTGGTGTGGCCGGGCCTGTTCACCGATCAGGACCCGCGGTACTGCAGCGGCGATTTCAGCATGCAGCCACCCGGCGGCGGGCACCCCTTCGGCTTCGACAAGCAGGGGTGCGACATCTACGCGCGCACTATTCACGGCGCGCGTGCTTCGGTGGTCACGGGGATCGGCGCGACCGTGATGTTCGTGCTGATCGGTGGCGTATTGGGTTCGCTCGCAGGCTATTACGGCGGGTTGCTCGATTCGGTGGTGTCGCGCATCGCGGAGATCTTCTACGCGCTGCCCCTGATGCTGGCCGCCATCGTGATCATGCAGCTCCTGGAGTCGCGGACCGTGTTCACGGTGATGCTCATCCTGGCCTCGTTCACCTGGCCGCAGGCCGCCCGCATCGCCCGGGGTGCGGTGATCCAGGCCAAGAACAGCGAATACGTCACGGCGGCAAAGGCCTTGGGCGTATCCCGGTTCCGGATCCTGCTCCGGCACGTGCTGCCGAACGCGGCCGGGCCGCTGATCGTCATCACCACGATCTGGCTCGGGGTGTTCATCGTGACCGAGGCGACGCTGTCGTATCTCGGCGTCGGCCTGTCCCGCACCATCGTGTCCTGGGGTTCGGATATCGCCGCCGACCAGAAGGAGATCCGCACCTCGGCGATCCTGTTCTATCCCGCGACGGCGCTGGCGCTCACCGTCCTCAGCTTCATCATGCTGGGCGACGCGGTGCGCGACGCGCTGGATCCCAAGGCCCGGAAGAGGTGATGGCGGTGGACCCACTGCTCGAAGTACGCGATCTCAACGTCTGTTTCACGGCCGAGGGCCGCAAGGTACCGGCGGTGTGCGGGGTGAACCTGTCGGTGTATCCGGGGCAGACCGTCGCGATCGTCGGGGAGTCCGGCTCGGGTAAGTCGACGACCGCGCACGCGATCATCGATCTGCTGCCCGGCACCGGCGAATGCACCTCCGGCTCCATCGTTTTCGACGGCACGGAGCTGACGAAGGCGTCGAAACGAGACATCGTCGCGGTGCGTGGCCGCGGCATCGGTTTCGTTCCGCAGGACCCGATGTCGAACCTGAACCCGGTGTGGAAGGTCGGGTTCCAGATCCGGGAAACGCTGGAGGCCAACGGGATAGCCAAGGGCAAGGCCGCCCGGGACCGCTCGATCGAGTTGCTGGACGAAGCGGGGATGTCGGATTCGGCACGCCGGGTGAACCAGTATCCGCACGAGTTCTCCGGCGGTATGCGCCAGCGTGCGCTGATCGCGATCGGACTGTCCTGTCGCCCGAAGCTGTTGATCGCCGACGAGCCGACCTCTGCGCTGGACGTCACCGTGCAGCGGCAGATCCTCGACCATCTCGACGGCTTGACCAGCGAGCTGGGCACCGCGGTGCTGCTGATCACGCACGATCTGGGCCTGGCCGCCGAGCGGGCCGAGCATCTGGTGGTGATGTATCGCGGCCGGGTGGTGGAATCCGGTCCGGCGCTGCAGATTCTGCGCGAGCCGCAGCACCTGTACACCAAGAAGCTGGTGAACTCGGCGCCGTCGCTGGCCTCGCAGCGGCTGTCGTCGGTGCGCAAGCGGGCCGAGGTGCGCGAGCAGGCCGTGCAGGTGGCCGGTCAGCTGGCCGAGACCGACGATGAATTCTCCGGTGCCACAGACGATGTCGTGATCGTCGACAACCTCACCAAAGTGTTCCAGATCCGCGGCGGCGCACCCTGGAAGTCGACGAACCTCACCGCCGTCGACGCGGTGTCGTTCCGGCTGCGGCGCGGCACCACGCTCGCCATCGTGGGTGAATCCGGTTCCGGTAAATCGACTGTGGCGCAGATGGTTCTGGGCCTGCTCGCACCGACGTCGGGAACGGTGGCCTTCGACGGCCGCGAGGTGGCGAAGCTGGACACCAAGGGCGCGTTGGCCTTTCGTCGCCGGGTGCAGCCGGTATTCCAAGACCCCTACGGCTCACTGGATCCCATGTACTCGATCTACCGCACCATCGAGGAACCGCTGCGCACCCACGGCATCGGCGCCCCGAAGGAGCGCGAGGCCACGGTGCGCGACCTGCTCGACAAGGTGTCGCTGCCCGCGTCGGTGATGCGCCGCTACCCGAACGAGCTGTCCGGCGGTCAGCGCCAGCGTGTGGCGATCGCGCGCGCCCTGGCGCTGTCGCCCGAGGTGGTGGTCTGCGACGAGGCGGTGTCCGCGCTCGACGTGCTGGTGCAGGCCCAGATCCTGAGCCTACTTAACGAGCTGCAGGCCGAGTTGGGGTTGTCGTACCTGTTCATCACCCACGACCTGGCCGTGGTCCGGCAGATCGCCGACGATGTGGTGGTGATGCAGGAGGGCAGGGTCGTGGAGGCCGCGCCGACCACCGAGGTCTTCGACAACCCGCAGTCGGACTACACCCGCCGCCTGCTCGACGCCATTCCGGGCCGGGACCTGCTGCGCTCGGCCTGACGGACCGCCGTTAGCGTGTTCCTCGTGACCGATGTGCTCCAGCCCCTTGCCGACCTGCCCGGCGTGCGTGCGGCGGCCGACCGCGCACGCGACGCGCTCGCCGAGGTACACCGGCACAAGACGAACCGGCGGGGCTGGCCGACCACGGCGGCCGAGGCGGCGTTGCGCGCGGCGCGGTCCTCCTCGGCCATCGACGGCGGCGGCACCGAGTTGTCGGCGGTCACCGCGACCGGCGAGACCGTCGAGGGCCAGTCCGCCGATCCGATCCTGGCGGGAGCGCTGCGGGCCGGCCAGGCACTGGACGGCGACGCGCTGCAGAACCTGGTCGGGGTGTGGCAACGCGCTCCACTACAGGCCGTGGCCCGGCTGCATCTGCTGGCGGCCGCCGACCTGGTCGACGACCAGGAGCAACTCGGCCGTCCCCGCACGGACGCGGGCGTCGCCGAACGCCTCGATCTGCTCGCGCAGACCGTCCTCACCTCGGACGCGCCCGCGCCCGTGAAGGCCGCCGTGGTGCACGGGGAGCTGTTGGCGTTGCGCCCGTTCGGCAGTGCCGACGGGATCGTCGCGCGCGCCGCGTCAAGGCTGGTTGCCGTGTCGACCGGGCTCGACCCGCACAGCCTGGGCGTGCCGGAGGTGTTCTGGTTGCGTCGGAGGCAGGCCTACCTGGACGCGGCCGCCGGATTCGGCGGCGGCACGCCGGAGGGCGTCGGCGGCTGGGTGATCCTGTGCTGTGGTGCGCTGGAAGACGGTGCGCGCGAAGCTCGTTCGATCGCGGACGCGGCCGCGGGATCGCGGTGAGATACACCCTACACATCAAAGCGGGCGGCGTTGTCGTTGACGACCTCACCGCCCGCTAGCACGGACCACCCGGTTACCAAGCGTGCTTCTCGGGGTTGTGTTCTGCGGCCTCGGCGATCGTCCGCACCCCGACGGTTCATCCCCACAACTTGTGCGAGGCCCTCGCCGCCGGGAGCCCGGATTTCGCAGGCCCACAACGCTGCTGCCCTGTCGCGGCGTGCTCCGCGTGGGTGCCTGGCGTCCGTGCTGGGAAGGGTGGGATGGGAGATCGAACCTTCTCTTCCGCTCCGACCTTGGCCTTCCGTCCTTCCGTGGCTCCATTGTTACTCTGTGCCCCCGGTCACAGCAAGGCCTGCGGGGACATTGAATTATTCGGTGTGTCGTCCGGCGTTTCGTGGTTTTATTGATAGTTGGTGTCAATCTCCCGATCGCGGCCTCAGCGCCGCCGCCGTAGCAGTCGGTAGCTGATCGCGCCCGCCAGCACCGCGCTCACTCCCACCGCGGCGGTGGCGGCGACCGTCGTCGACGACGGGGCGGGGAGCCGCGCCCACAGCGACACCGGATTCGAGAAGGCGAGCACCGGCCAGCCGCGAGATGCCGCCTCCCGCCGCAGATTTCGATCCGGGTTGACGGCCGTCGGATGTCCCACCGCGCTGAGCATCGGCAGATCGGTGATCGAATCGGAGTACGCGTAGCACCGGGCGAGGTCGTAGCCCTCGGCGGCGGCCAGCCGATGAATCGCCTCGACCTTGCCCTCGCCGTAGCAGTAGAAGTCGACCGCGCCGGTGTACCGGCCGTCCGCCACGACCATCCGGGTGGCGGCGGTGTGGGTGGCGCCCAGCGCGGCGGCGATCGGGCCGACGATCTCCTCGCCGGAGGCCGACACGATCACCACGTCGTGGCCCCGGATCTTGTGGTCGGCGATCAGGTCGGCCGCCTCGGCGTAGATGAGCGGATCGACCAGTTCGTGCAACGTCTCGGCGACAATGGCCTTGACCTGCCCGACGTCCCACCCCGCGCACATCTTGGTGAGGTGCTCGCGCATGCGCTCCATCTGGTCGTGGTCGGCGCCGGAGAGCAGGAACAGGAAGTGTGCGTAGCTGCTCTCCAGCACGGTCCGGCGATTGAGCAGACCCTGATCGAAGAACGGCTTGCTGAACACGAATGCGCTGGACTTGGCGATCACCGTCTTGTCCAGGTCGAAGAATGCCGCCACCCGGCCCCGCCGTGCGCTCGGCGCGGGGTGTCGCTGCGTATCCCCGCCCGTCTCGCGTGTCCGATCCTCGGCAGCTGTCGGGTCGCCCTCGGCCGTCACGGTGTTCAGGATAGGGAGGTTTCGGTGCGCCGTCGTGGTGGGGGCCGGTGGCCGCCCTCCGGTGCTGCTCCCGTGCGGTTTGCTACCGCTACGCCGGGTGTCGGTCGGGAAAACTTCCTGCGCCGGTGGACTTGCGTTTCCGCCGGGGCCTGGGTGTAGTATTGCTGGCACCTGGACATGGTCCAGGCGTGTTCAGCCCGACCCCCCGGGGCTGAACCCCGACGGCCCCAGCCTCCTCCCCCCCCGGCTGGGGCCGTCCTCTATTTTCAGGCCACTGTTTGTGTGGTACTCGGCGTGCACTTTCCGCTCACAGCCCCGTAGTTATCCACATTCGGCAGCAGGGCAGTGGTCTCCCGACGTTCGGCGGGCCAGGCTGGCCTGCATGAATTCCGTTGCGGCAAGCCCGGATTGCGGCCTCTCCTCCCAGGGGCCGGTGCTGGTCCTGGTCACCGATCGGCGATTGTGCGACGAGATCGGACGGGTGGCCGCCGCGGCCGACCGGCGCATCGAGGAGAGCCGGATGCCGGTCGGCAGGCATGCGTGGTCCGGTGCGGCCCTGGTGATCGTCGACACCGCGGCGGCGCGGGCGTGCGCTGCCGCGGGGTACCCGCGTCGGGAGGGCATTCTGCTGGTCGTCGAGGGCGAGCCGGGCCTGCCCGAGTGGCAGGCGGCGGCCGCGAGCGGCGCCGAGCGGGTGATCGCACTGCCCGCGGCGGCCGATGCGCTGATCGAATCCTTCGCTGACCACGCCCACCGCGGCCCGGGTAACGGCGTCGTGGTCGCGGTCGTCGGCGCGCACGGGGGAGCCGGGGCGTCCACGCTGGCGGCGGCCGTCGCGCACACCTCCGCTGTCGCCCGGTTCCGCCGCGACACGATCCTGGTCGACGGGGCCCCGCTGGGCGGCGGTGTCGACTTGCTGCTCGGCATCGAATCGATCCCCGGCCTGCGCTGGCCGGATCTCGTCGTCGAGGAGGGGCGGGTCGCCGCCGCGGCGCTGCACGATGCGCTCCCGGCCGCGGCGCCGGGGCTGGTGGTACTCGCTTGCGGGCGGGTGATGGAGGACGCCCTCCCCGCCGAGCTGGGTCCGGGCGCGGTACACGCGGTGATCGAGGCGGGCCGATCCGCCGGGGATCTGGTGGTCTGCGATGTGTCCGGTGAGCGCGGACAGCATGCCGACCGAATGCTCGATGCCGCAGACCTGGTGGTGCTGGTCGTCCCCGCGCGGTTGCGTTCGGTGGCGGCCGCCCGTGCGGTGGTCGCCCACACTCGACGCCGAAATCCCAACCAGGGTTTGATAATTCGCGGTCCCGCGCCCGGAGGCTTGCGTGGCGGTGAGGTGGCCGCCGCCCTCGGCCTGCCGCTGTTGGCCGCCGTCCGTGCGCAGCCCAGGCTCTCGGCGCGGCTCGAGCGTGACGGCCTGGGTGTGCCGCGCGGCCCCCTGCGCGCGGCGGCCGACGCAGTGCTCGAGGTGCTGGACGGGGGTGTGTGATGAACCGTTCCGCAGTCGTTCACACGCCCTCGGTCTTGCGAAATAGGCTGTGGCGCTGGAAGTCCGGCGGCATCGGCGATGAGTGGGAGTGCCGAGGCCTCGCCCGGGTCGAGGCGGCTGTCGAAAACCTGTGGCGCATGGTGCCGTGGGCCATGCGCTGCCATGCGCTGGCCGTAGCGGCACCGGCCGTCCCTGTCGAGACGCGGTCGGAGGTCCGCCGATGAGTGCGCTGGTGACGGCGGACCTGCTGGACCGGGTGCGGGAGCGGCTCGCCGCGCAGAGCGGCGCTCCGGATCCGGCCCGGCTGGCCGCGGCGATTCGCGCCGAATCCGGTGGCGTCCTCGGTGATACCGACCTGCTGCGGGTGCTGCGACTGTTGCAGACGGAGCTGACCGGCGCGGGTGTGCTGGAGCCGCTGCTGCACGATCCCGAGGTCTCGGATGTGCTGGTCACAGCGCCGGACGCGGTATGGGTGGACCGTGGGCAGGGGCTGCGGCGCGCGGCGGTGACATTCCCGGACGAGGCGGCGGTACGGCGGTTGGCGCAACGGCTGGCCCTGGCCGCCGACCGCCGCCTGGACGACGCCCAACCGTGGGTGGACGGTCGCCTGCCGGGAGCCGAAGGGGCGCTGGGAAATTCGTTCGGCGTGCGGTTGCACGCCGTGCTGGCGCCGATCGCGCACGGCGGCACCTGCCTGTCGCTGCGGGTGCTGCGACCGGCCAGTCAGGGGCTGGATGCGCTGAGCGCGTCGGGATCCGTCCCTGCCGAGGCCGCGCTGTTGCTGGAGCGCATCATTCACGCGCGACTGGCGTTTCTCGTCGTGGGTGGGACCGGGGCGGGCAAGACCACCCTGCTGTCCGCCATGCTCGCGAAAGTCGCTGCGGCCGAGCGCATCGTCTGCGTCGAGGACGCGGCCGAACTCGCCCCGCCGCACCCGCACGTGGTGCGGCTGGTCGCCCGCACCGCGAACGTGGAGGGCGCGGGCGCGGTCACCGTGCGCGACCTGGTTCGGCAGGCCCTGCGCATGCGGCCCGACCGCATTGTCATCGGCGAGGTGCGCGGCGCCGAGGTCGTCGACCTGCTCACCGCCCTCAACACCGGCCACGACGGCGGCGCCGGAACCGTCCACGCGAACTCGCCGCGGGAGGTGCCCGCTCGACTGGAGGCGCTGGCCGCGCTGGGCGGGATGGGCCGATCCGCATTGCACAGTCAGCTCGGCGCCGCGGTCCAGGTCGTCCTGCACGTGCACCGCCGCCCCGACGGCGCCCGCGTCCTGCGCGAGATCGGCCTGGTCGTCCGCGACCCCACCGGTCAGGTCCACATCGAACCCGCCTGGTGCGCAGACGGATCCGAAGCCCCCGCGGCGCCCGCCCTCGAGCACCTACTCGCCGACCGGCTGACGCAATGAACGCCGAGGGATACGCTCACCGCGCACAACCGCGCGTCCGGGCCCGCAGGTGCGGATGCGCCTGTGCCGCCTGTGTCCTCACCACAGCTCGAATCGCCTCGAGTTCCTCGCGCGGTAAGCCGCGGCCGGTCGCGGCAGCACCGACGGAAGGTCGTCCAACGCCCGCCCAGGACTCCGGGCTGGGCATGGCCGATTCCCGGACCTGCACGCCGAAGTCGGCCGGACGTTGTTCGGCCGCAGGGCGGCAGGTCGCGGGACATGGCGATGGGTACGGTCGGCGCCACGTATCGGTCGTCAGGCGGCGCCTGTTTACGGGAGCTCGGCTGTGAGCGCGGTTTTCGCCTGCCTGGCATTGGCGGTGGCGCTCTTGCCCGCGCCTGCGGGGCGGCGCCGGTTCGTCCGCGTGCTCGGTCGCGCGCGAGCGGCACGAAAAGTACCGCTGCGCTTCGTGATTCGGGCAGGCGTGGCCCTGGTCGTTGTCGGCGCCGCGGTGCTGGGGGTCGGTCCGCTGCTGGCGGTTGCCGCGGCGGTCGGCACGGTTGTCGTCCGCATGCGCCGCGTCGGCCGGGATCGAGGTCGGGCCGCGGAACGTGTGGCGCTGGAGGAGGGGCTCGATACGGTCGTCGGCGAACTGCGGGTCGGCGCGCACCCGAGTGCGGCGGCCGCGGCGGCCGCGGGCGAGATCTCGGGCGCCGCCGCCCGGGCGTTCGCGGTGTGCTCGGCACGCAGCAGGCTCGGCGGTTCGGCGGCGGCCGGTCTGCGCGATACGGATGCGGTGATAGCCATCGAGTTGTCTCGCATCGCGGATGCGTGGGAGGTCGCGGAGAAGCACGGCTTGGCGCTGGCCGACCTGCTCGCCGCGGCTCGCGCGGACCTCCTGAGCCGCAGACGGTTCCGCGACCGCACCGTGGCCGCACTGGCTGGCGCCCGCGCCACCGCCGCCGTCCTGGCCGGGCTGCCCCTGCTCGGCATCGCTCTGGGCCAGCTGCTCGGCGCCGCCCCACTGCGAGTCCTGCTGACACCCGGCCTGGGCACCATCCTGCTGCCGCTCGGCACCGCCCTGATCAGCGCCGGACTGCTGTGGACCGATGAGATCACCAGAAGGGTTCTGACATGACACCGATCCCGTTGCCGCCCCGAACCATTGCAACGGCCGAGTACGCAACGCTGCCTCCGCTCACGCCGGACAACGCCCATCCGGACATATGGGGGCAGCGAAGAGGTGCACTGCGTGCCAACTCGGCCGCCGTGCCGATCAGGCTGTGGTCTCGTGCCGTCCCCGGGCGTAATGCTTCGGCACCGGGTGCTCCTAGCCTGCGCGCTTCAGCGATTGTGTTGCTGCCGTGGGCTATTGGCGTTCGCGGGGCAGGCGCGTGTGTTGTAGGAGATCTTCGTGGCGCTGGCTGGCGTGGTGGAGTTCGCCGGATCGCTGCCGGGGTGGGGTCGTGACTGGTTCATCGATTCCCCTGCTGCTCTTGGCGCTTGCCTTGCTGTCGGTGCCGTGTGGTGCCACGCCCGCCGGTCGGCTGTCGGTGGTAGTGGGTGGACGGCGGCGTCCGGTGCCGCGCGAGCCGCGCGCCGAACGTGCACGTCTGGATCCGCTCGCCGCGGCGTCGGCCCTGGATCTCTTGGCGGCCTGCCTGCGTGCGGGGCTGCCGGTCGGTTCCGCGGCCCGGGCCGTGGCACCCGCCGCGCCCGCGCCGATCGGCGGCGCGCTGCGCCGCGCGGCCGACCTGCTGGCGCTGGGCTCGGACCCGGTCGCCGCCTGGGAGCGCGCCGCGGCGGAGGCCGCAAGTGAGGAGGTCCGGGCACTGGCCCGGCTGGTACGCCGCTCCGCCCGGTCCGGCGCCGCGCTCGCGGCCGCGGTCTCCGATCTGGCCGCGCAGTGCCGCGGCACCGTCGAGGACGCGACCGCCGCCCGCGCCGAACGAGCCGGGGTACTGATCAGCGGACCGCTCGGGCTGTGTTTCCTGCCCGCGTTCGTATGCCTGGGCATCGTCCCGGTAGTCGCGGGTCTGGCGGACCGGGTGCTCGAGGGCGGGGTGCTGTGAACATACGGGAACCTCGGCGCGGACCGGCCGCGTCGGCGGAGGAGAGAGGGGACGACGGTGCGCTTGGCAATACGTTCCGCGGTACTGGAGGTGCGCTCCCGCCTGATCCAGGCGGCGGTGGCCGACGACGGCATGAGTACCGCCGAATACGCGATCGGCACCATCGCCGCGGCGGCGTTCGGTGCGGTGCTGTACACGGTGGTCACCGGCGATTCGATCGTGAACGCCCTGACCCGGATCATCGATCGGGCACTCAACACCGAGGTGTAGCGCCCGGATTCGAGGAGCCTTCGGTCACGGCGGATTACCGGCATCCGCCCGATGACAGGGGCGCGGTGACGGTGGAGGCGGCGATCGCCCTGGCCGCCCTGGTGGCCGCGGTGCTGTTGTGTCTCGGCGGCCTGCTGGCGGCGCCGACTCAGGTTCGCTGCGTCGACGCCGCCCGCGAGGCGGCCCGCCTGGTCGCCCGCGGCGCCGACTCCGACGCACTGCCCGCGGCCCGCCGGATCGCGCCGCGAGGCGCGGAGATCACCATCCGGACAGATGGCGACCAGGTCATCGCGGTGGTCACCGCGGGCACGCCACTGCTTCCGCTCGAGCTCCACGCCGAGGCGGTGGCGGTGCTGGAGCCGGGGGAATCGGGGTGAACGCCGACGACGTTCCGGCCGCGGCGGGCCGAGGCGACGGCGGTATGGCCACCGTCGCGGCGTGTCTCGTGCTGGCCGGGCTGCTGGCGGTCACATTGCTGATCGCGCATATCGGGGCCGTGGTCGTGGCGCGTCATCGAGTGCAGGCGGCGGCAGACCTGAGTGCGCTCGCCGCGGCAGGCGAACTCGCGGCGGGTTCGGATGCCAGTTGCGAGCGGGCCGACGAACTCGCCCGACGCATGCGAGCCCGGGTGCATGTCTGCGAGGTCGACGAGTGGGATGTGACCGTCACCGTGACGGCCACGGCGTCGGCGGGACCCTTGGGTACGCGAGTGGTCCGTGCGACAGCGCGGGCCGGTCCCGCGATCGAGCCCGGCGAGCCGCCGTGAGCGATCTTGAATACCGGACGGTTGGTAATACAAAGAATGCGTGACCCAAGCCACAACCCGTGTCGGACGGGGGTGCCGATGGCCGAATTCGGCCAGGCTCGGAATTCTGGTATCACCGCTTTTCAATTTGTCTTCGTATCGCTATTCGCGCGAATCGACGGGACGCGTTAAAACGAAGGAGCAATGCCGTGGTTAACATGAGCACAATCCTCTTTATTCATTTGTTGAGGTGTCATCGGTGACGCGGCTCGCTGCGCCGACCACCCTTTCGCCCCTGATCGCGGAGTTGCGCTGCGGTCTCACAGGGATGACCGCGCCGTCACGTTTCGGGCGCACCGCCGTGATCGGGCCGCTCGTCCGGCAGCTCCGCCAGTACGGCGGTCAGCAGCGCCGCGGCGCCGGACTTGTCCAGCGGATGGTTTCCGTTGCCGCACTTGGGCGACTGCACACAGGAGGGGCAGCCGCCCGGGCAGCCGCACGACTCGATGACCGCGAGCGTGGCCGCCAGCCAGGTCCGCAGGCGGTCGAACCCGCGTTCGGCGAATCCGGCACCCCCGGGATGACCGTCGTAGACGAAGACCGTCGGCAGCCCGGTGTCGAGGTGGTCGGCGGTCGACACGCCGCCGATATCCCAGCGGTCGCAGCTGGCGACCAGCGGCAGCATCCCGATCGCGGCGTGCTCGGCGGCGTGCAGGGCCCCCGGCGCCCGCTTCGGGTCGATCCCCGCGCGAGCCAGCAGGGCGGGGGTGACGGTGTAGAACACCGCGCGGCTCGGGAGGGTCTGTTCCGGCAGTTCCAACTCCACCAGGTCCAGCACCTCGCCGGTCGGCAGCCGGCGCAGATATCCCACGACCTGGGTACTCACCCGCACCCGGGCCAGTGCGACGGTGACCGCGCCGTGGCGGTGCTCGGTGGTCACCTCGTCGACGGCGATGGACGTGACGATCCGCGCGCTGGTCGTCCATCCGGGCTGGTCGGCATGCACGAATGCCACCCCGGCGTCCAAATCCAGCTCGTCGACCACATAGGTCTCCCCCTGATGCAGATGTACCGCGCCCTCGTGCACGGTGGCCGCGGCCCGCGTCGCGTCGGTGGTGCCGAGCAGTCGCCCGCTCTCCTCGTCGACGATGGCCACCGCAGCCCCGATGCCGCCCCGCACGTCGACGGCATCGTGCGGTTGGTCCGCGGCGACGGCGAACCAGCGCGCCGGGCCCTTGGCCGGGGTCCGCCTCCGGATCAGCCCCTGCGCGGCGAACTCGGCGACCAGGTCGGCGGCGCCGAGCTCGTCCACCTCCGCATCGGTCAGCGGTTGTTCCAAGGCCGCGCACAGCAGATGGGGGCCTAATACATAGGGGTTACGCGGATCGGTGATCGTCGCCTCGACGGGCCGTCCGAGCAGGGCCTGCGGATGATGCACGAGATACATGTCGAGTGGGTCGTCGCGCGCCACCAGCAGCACCAGCGATCCCTGCGCACGGCGTCCGGCGCGTCCGGCCTGCTGCCAGAACGAAGCGACCGTGCCCGGAAAACCGGTGATCACCACGGCATCCAGACCGGCGATGTCCACGCCCAACTCCAGCGCGGTCGTGGTCGCGGCGCCCAGTAGCGAGCCGTCGGACAGCCCCGCCTCCAGCTCGCGCCGGTCCTCGGCCAGGTATCCGGCCCGGTAGGCGGACACCCGTGCGGCCAGCTTCGGATCTACCTCGGCCAGCATGCGGCGGGTCTCCAGCGCCACCACCTCGGCGGCCCGGCGGGAGCGCACGAAGGTCAGGGTGCGGGCGCCCTCGGCGATCAGATCCATCATGATCCGGGCCGCCTCCGTGGTCGCCGGTCGCCGCACCGGCGCGCCGTTCTCACCGCCCGCCTCCGAGACCGGCAACAACCCGGGCTCCCACAGCGCCACGGTGCGCGCCCCCTGCGGCGAGCCGTCTTCGGTGACGGCGACGCAGGGCGCCCCGACGAGCTGGGATGCGGCCGCCGCGGGATCGGCGGTGGTGGCGGAGCACAGCACGAACACCGGATCGGCGCCGTAGTGCGCGGCGATCCGCCGCAGCCGCCGCAGCACCAGCGCCACGTGCGAGCCGAACACCCCTCGATACGCGTGGCATTCGTCGATCACCACGTAGCGCAGCTGCCGCAGCACCCGGGCCCACCGCTGGTGCGATCGCAGCACGCCCAGGTGCAGCATGTCCGGATTGGTGAAGATCCAGCGGGCGTTGGCGCGCACCCACTGCCGCACCTCGGCCGGAGTGTCCCCGTCATAGGTGGCGGGATGGATATCGCGCAGCGGACCCTCGTGGGTGAGTGCCCCGGTCGCGCGCAGTTGGTCCGCCCCCAGCGCCTTGGTAGGGGAGAGATACAGCGCCGTCGCCCGTGAATCCTGCTGCAGCGCGGTCAGCACGGGCAGTTGGTAACCCAGCGACTTACCCGATGCGGTTCCCGTGCACACCACGACGTGCTGTCCGCTCGCGGCGAGTTCGGCCGTGCGAGTTTGGTGCGACCACGGTGCCTGAACTCCGGTTTCCCGTAACGCGGCGACCAATTCCGGCGACACCCACGAGGGCCAGGTTGTGACCTGTGCCGCGCGTGCGGGCAACTCGGTCACATGAGTGAGACGGGCGTCTCCGTCCGGTAGTCCGAAAAGGACACGATTCAGCAACGATCGACCAAAGCTCGAATGTCCGAGTGGACGAACTGGAGCAGACGGGTCGGTCGGATTCATCGGACTGAGACCACGACACGCAAGGAATGTGTGAATCGTGTGTGTCGCAACTGCCCTACCTGCCTTTTCACTACCGAGTAGCGATCTGCGTCACAGCCTGTTTGCCTGACGCTCGCTCGGTTATCCGGAAGCAAACCTACTCCAAGTCTGGATTTGGGCATTGTGGCCCTCACCTGCACATTCGCAAGATCATCTTTTTTGCAAATTGTCGGTAACTCGACTGTTGAATTGCTCGGAGACATGGTTCACTGGTTCCTGGTCGCAAGCTTCTGTGTTCGAGGGAACGGATCCAAAGTCCAAACCATCAGCAGGATCGATGTTGCGAACGGTGTGCTTGATGCTTCCTGCAGGGGGAACAGAGTACAGCGGTCGGAACGGACCCGGTGGACGAACCAAACTTGTCCGCCGTTCCGGTATGGAAAGAGAAGGAACAGAATGGCACAGGGAACTGTGAAGTGGTTCAACGCGGAGAAGGGGTTCGGCTTCATCGCGCCCGAGGACGGCTCCGCTGACGTCTTCGTCCACTACTCCGAGATCCAGGGGACGGGCTTCCGCACCCTCGAGGAGAACCAGAAGGTCGAATTCGAGGTAGGCCAGGGCACCAAGGGCCCGCAGGCCACCGGAGTTCGCGCGCTCAGCTGAGCGGGCAACCCAACAAGGTCCGATCGCTCGTCCCTCACCGCCCACTGCGGTGGGGGACGAGCTGTTTCTGGGGCAGTACACTCGACCGCAACCGGGGCTATCCATCATGCCGCACCGGAAGTGTGGCGGTCCGTGAACCCGTCGTACCGCAGGTGCGGCCACAAACACGGTATAAACGTCATCGGCGGGGGACATCTGTCTTCCGCCGCTTGCCCCAGCCGCGCGCTGCGTCGCCTGCGCCGCGCGGGTCGACAGGAAAGGTGTGTTCGCCGGTGGCAACACGAGACCGCGGTGCAGCGCCGACTCCCGATCAGGGCCGCCCCCTGCGTCGTCTCGTGATCGTCGAATCACCGACCAAGGCCCGCAAGATCGCCCCCTACCTCGGCAGGGGCTATACGGTCGAGGCCTCCGTGGGCCACATCCGTGACCTGCCACGTGGCGCCGCCGACGTGCCCGCCAAATACAAGGGGCAGTCCTGGGCGCGCCTGGGTGTCGATGTCGACAACGACTTCGAACCCATCTATGTGGTCAGCCCGGATAAGAAGGCCAAGGTCTCCGAGCTGAAGAGCCTGCTCGAGGACGCCGACGAACTCCTCCTCGCCACCGACCCCGACCGTGAGGGCGAGGCCATCGCGTGGCACCTGCTGGAGACGCTGAAGCCGAAGGTGCCCGTCAAGCGGATGGTGTTCCACGAGATCACCGAGCCCGCCATCCGCGCCGCCGCCGCCGACACGCGCGACCTGGACAACGATCTGGTCGACGCGCAGGAGACCCGCCGCATCCTGGACCGGCTGTACGGCTACGAGGTCAGTCCAGTGCTGTGGAAGAAGGTCATGCCGCGACTGTCGGCGGGCCGCGTGCAGTCGGTGGCGACGCGGATCATCGTGCAGCGCGAGCGCGAGCGCATGGCGTTCCGTTCCGCCGAGTACTGGGACATCGCAGCCAAATTCGATGCCGGGACCGGCGAGGGCGATGCCGCCAACCCGCGCACGTTCGGGGCGCGGCTGATCAGCGTCGACGGCTCCCGCGTGGCGGGCGGACGTGACTTCGGATCCGACGGTCGGCTCAAGTCGAGCGGTGTCACCGTGCTCGACGAGGGCCACGCGCGCCGCTTGGTCGAGGCGCTGGAGGGCGTCGACTTCCAGGTCAGCTCGGTCGAATCGAAGCCGTACACTCGCCGCCCGTATGCGCCGTTCATGACCTCGACGCTGCAGCAGGAGGCCGCGCGCAAGCTGCGGTTCAGCTCCGAGCGCACCATGCGGGTGGCGCAGCGGCTGTACGAGAACGGCTACATCACCTATATGCGTACCGACTCGACCACGCTGTCGGAGTCGGCGATAGCCGCGGCCCGGGCGCAGGCCACCCAGTTGTACGGACCCCAGTTCGTGCATCCGACCCCGCGGCAGTACACCCGCAAGGTCAAGAACGCGCAGGAGGCACACGAAGCGATCCGGCCCTCCGGTGACACGTTTTCCACACCCGGACAACTGAGTTCGCGGTTGGATACCGACGAGTTCCGGCTCTACGAGCTGATCTGGCAGCGCACCGTCGCCTCCCAGATGGCCGACGCCCGCGGCACCACGCTGACCGTGCGGATCACCGGCCACGCGGGGACCGGCGAGGAGTGCGTGTTCTCCGCATCCGGTCGCACCATCACCTTTCCCGGCTTCCTCAAGGCCTACGTGGAGAGCGTCGACGAGGATTCGGGCAGCCAGTCCGACGACGCCGAGTCGCGGCTCCCCGCGCTGACCGAGGGCCAGGGCGTCAGCGCGACCGAGCTGACTCCGGACGGGCACACCACCAATCCGCCGCCGCGCTACAACGAGGCCTCGCTGGTGAAGGCGCTGGAAGAGCTGGGCATCGGCCGCCCGTCGACCTACGCGTCGATCATCAAGACCATTCTCGACCGCGGCTACGTGTACAAGCGCGGCAACGCCCTGGTGCCGTCGTGGGTGGCGTTCGCCGTGGTGGGTCTGCTGGAGGCGTACTTCGGCCGCCTGGTCGACTTCGACTTCACCGCGGCGATGGAGGACGATCTCGACGCCATCGCAGGCGGTCGCGAACAGCGCGGAAACTGGTTGTCCAGCTTCTATTTCGGCGGCGATCACGGTGTCGAGGGCTCGGTCGCGCGCTCCGGCGGACTGAAGCGGATGGTCGGCCAGCAGCTCGACGACATCGATGCGCGCTCGGTCAACTCGATCAAGATGTTCACCGACGACGAGGGCCGCGATGTGGTCGTGCGTGTCGGACGCTTCGGGCCGTATCTGGAGCGCATGGTCGTCAATCCCGATGACCCCGAGGGTGATCCGGTCTCGCAGCGGGCCAACCTCCCCGACGACCTGCCGCCGGACGAGCTCACGCCCGAGGTCGCCGAGAAGCTGTTCTCGACCCCGCAGGAGGGGCGGTCGCTGGGCGAGGATCCGAAGACCGGACACCGAATCGTGGCCAAGGAGGGCCGATTCGGGCCGTACGTCACCGAGGTGCTGCCGGAGCCGGAGGCCGATCCGGACGCCAAGAAGAGTGCGAAGAAGGCCGCCGGTCCCAAGCCGCGCACCGGATCGCTGTTCAAGTCGATGGACCTGTCGACGATCACCCTCGAGGAGGCGCTGAAGCTGCTGTCGCTGCCGCGGGTGGTGGGCAAGGACCCCGAATCGGGCGAAGAGATCACCGCGCAGAACGGCCGCTACGGCCCATACCTGAAGAAGGGCACCGATTCTCGGTCGCTCACCAGCGAGGACCAGATCTTCTCGGTCACCCTGGAGGAGGCGCTGAAGATCTACGCCGAACCTAAGCGGCGGGGTCGGCAGGCGGCCAGCGCCGCGCCGCTGCGCGAACTCGGCAACGACGCGGCCAGCGGCAAGCCGATGGTCATCAAGGACGGCCGGTTCGGTCCGTACGTCACCGACGGCGAGACCAATGCCAGCCTGCGCAAGGGCGACGAGGTCGAGTCGATCACCGACGAGCGCGCCTCGGAGCTGCTGGCCGATCGCCGGGCCCGGGGCCCGGTGAAGAAGGCAGCCAAGAAGACCGCGAAGAAGACCACCAAGAAGGCCGCGGCCAAGACGACGACGGCGAAGAAGACCGCCGCGAAGAAGACGGCCGAGAAGTCCACCGCGAAGAAGGCGGCGGCGAAGAAGACATCGTCCAAGTCCTGAAGGGCGACATACTGATTGCGGCCACCCAGGCCTGTGATGGCGGAAATTGGCCAGCCCCCTTCCGTTCGCGGCGTTCTGCCGTAGCGTGGGCAGCCATTCGGGCCCGCCGGCGGAAGGACACTCGATGACCGCACCATCGACCGAACGCACCGAACCGGAACGTGAGAACCTGATCGCGATGCTGTCCGAGCAACGCGAGATGTTCCGAATCACGTTGCGCGGCTTGGAAGATGGCCAGGCGCGCCAGCGCAGCACGGTCAGCGAGCTGACGTTGGGCGGGCTGCTGCACCACCTGGTGCACGTCGAGCAGCACTGGACGAGTGTGATCGTGGAGCGCGACGAGAACGCGGAACTCGATGTGTCCCAATTCGATTCGGAGTATCAGCTGGCACCCGAGGAGACGGTCGAGGGGTTGCTGAAAGAATGGGATGTGGTGGCGGACAACACCACTCAGCTGATCCGGAATGTCGACAGTCTGGACACGACGATCCCCACCCCGACCGCGCCCTGGGCGCCCGAGCGGGTGTGGTGGACGGTCCGGTTCACCCTGCTGCACATCCTGCGGGAGATCTCACAGCACAGCGGGCACGCCGACATCATCCGCGAGGCGCTGGACGGCGCCAACACGACGCACCAGCGCGTCTCCTGACCGCGGCTCGGCCCCGCCCGGGTTGTCGGTGGCGGCGGCTAGGGTGTACGACGTGGCGAGTGTCTTCGATCGGCTGGTCGGCCAGGATGCGGTCGAGTCCGAGTTGACCGCTGCCGCGGTGGCCGCGCGCCGTGGTGTCGTGTCCTCGGCGATGACGCATTCCTGGTTGTTCACCGGGCCGCCCGGTTCGGGCCGCTCGGTCGCGGCGCTGTGCTTCGCGGCGGCCCTGCAATGCACCGATCCCGAGCGTCCCGGCTGCGGGCGCTGCCATGCCTGCACCACCACGATGGCGGGCACCCACGGCGATGTGCGCCGGGTGATCCCCGAGGGGCTCAGCATCGGCACCAAGGAGATGCGCGAGATCGTGCAGGTGTCCGCACGGCGACCCAGCACCGGCCGCTGGCAGGTGTTGCTGGTCGAGGATGCGGACCGGTTGACCGAGGCCGCCGGAAACGTGCTGCTGAAGGTGGTCGAGGAGCCGCCCGAGCGGACGGTATTCCTGCTGTGCGCCCCGTCCGATGATCCCGAGGACATCTCGGTGACGCTGCGATCCCGTTGCCGTCACGTACATCTGGTCACGCCGTCGACCGATGCCATCGCCCGGGTGCTGTGCGAGCGCGACGGCCTGGCCGCCGACAAGGCCGCCTGGGCGGCCTCGATCAGCGGCGGGCACGTGGGCCGAGCCCGGCGACTGGCCACCGACGAGGAGGCACGGGCCCGCCGTCGCAGCGCGCTGGCGCTGGTGTCCGCGACGGCGCGCCCGGCCGCGGCCTACGCCGCCGCCGACGAGTTGGTGAAGACGGCCGAGGAGGAGGCCAAACAGGTCAGCGTTGCCCGCGACGAGCGCGAGCGCGAGGAATTGGCGACCGCGCTGGGCGCCGGTGGCACCGGTAAGGGCGCCGCCTCGGCGACGCGTGGTTCGGCCGGTGTCCTGAAGGACCTGGAGCGCAGGCAGAAGTCGCGCGCCACCCGCACCAGTCGCGATTCGCTCGACCGCGCTTTGATCGACGTCGCCGGTCTGTACCGGGATGCGCTGGCGGTCCGATTCGGCGCGGCGAAGCCCGACCCGGCGGCCGGGGTCACCCTGACACACCCCGATCTCCCCGATCAGATCCGCGACCTGGCCACCGAGGTGCGCCCCGAGGGCTTGCTCCGCTCGATCGAGGCCGTCCTGGACTGCCGCGAAGCCCTGGACCAGAACGTCAAACCCCGCTTCGCCGTCGCGGCGATGGTCGCGGGCCTGATCGCCGCCCGCACCCCCTGACCCCTACCACCGGTTATTCGTGGTCCCCGGATCGACGAGTATTGTTGCGCGGTGGTGATATACGCCACAGTGGCGGACTTGTCGAGTTCGATGCTCACGACTCTGGATTGGCGGCAGCCGGGCCCCAATCCGCCGAGAGGCATGAAATGCCTTGTCCGGCAATGCTTTTCATCTAAGGAAACTTCTGGCGGTCCGCGGTTTTCTCGCGGGTTCGATAGTGGAGGTCTGGTCCGAGTAGTTCCAGTGCCTCGCGGATGCCTAGGGGATGCCTACGGAATGCCGATGTCAGTCCATTGCTGGACGGCAACTCTTTACTTTGTCGACGTCCGATCAGGCAGGTGAGTCGGCGGAGAGGCGAGGTGTGCGGCGTGGCGAAGGGTCATGACGAAAGACCGGTGACGCTGGCCCCGATTGTCGCAGCGAGTTTTGCGATTTGGGCCGCGCGCAGTCTTCGTGATCTGGTGCGGGCTTCCGGTGCGGGGCACCATGGACTGGCCGTCCCGGAGGAAGAGGCATTCGTTCTGGATGACGCTTTCGATAGAAAACGCCCGGTCGTCTTTCGCGGGGTCGCGGCATCGTGGCCCGTGTTCGAGGATTACCAGCCGAAGCAGTTGCTGGAGAAGTACCGGACGGAAAAGGTGGCCGCGCTGGTCAGTTCGAACAGCGTGTTCACACAGGAGACCGCTCCGACGGAAGTGCTCCAATACGCCGAGGTGATGGATTCCATTTTCGGTGATGCAAAGGACGGTAAGAAGTACTACTCGCGGGCCGCTGCGGATCCCCGTCCGCTGGCCGCCCAGCTTCCCCACCGAGTCGGACGTCGTACCCAGAGTTCGGTCGCCAGTAGTGTCTGGGTGGGGCAGGCTGGCAACCTGACGCCGCTGCACAATGATCCCTGGCATGGTCTGCTGATTCAGCTCTACGGGCGCAAGCGAGTCCGGCTGTTCGATCCGGACGAGTATCGCAATGTGTACGGTCGTGTTCCGAGGCGGGCGTCCGACATGTACACCGAGCTCCCCGCCGAAGATTTCGACCCGAGCCTCGACGACTACCCGCGGCTGCGGAACGCGTCGTCCTACGACGTGGTGCTGGAGCCCGGCGATATTCTCTATATTCCGATGTTCTGGTGGCATCAGGTCGAGTCCTTGGACCCGGCCGTCTCCTATGTAGCGCGTTACAATCCTCGCTACGCCGAATTCGCACGAGCCGCCTTCTTTCCACAGGCCGTGCGCGGAATGCTCCGCATCGCCGAGGTAGTCAAGTCTCGACTTCGGCCCACCTGATGCGATTACCGATATCGCGAAGGTCTGTCCTGCGCGCGGTAGCGGCAGGTGTGGGTGCTACCGCGGTCGAATTGGGAACCACGCCGCAGTCGGCGGCGGTCCCGCTCGCGCGACGCGGTCCTCGGTTGCCCGACGTCGTCGACAGCTCCGAGACCGACCCGGCGCTGCTTTCCGCAGTGGAAGCGGCCAGCCTGCTGCAGAAACGGAAGCTGCATCCCGTCGAACTGCTCGATGCCTGCCTGCGACGAAGCTCCGCGCTCGACGGCGCGACGATGGCGTGGATCAGGACATACCCCGAGTTGGCGCACGCGCAGGCCGAGGAGGCGGCCCAGCGGTTGGTCGCGGGGGACGCACCCCTGATCTGCGGCCTCCCTATCGCTGTGAAGGATCTGTACGCGGTTGCCGGACTTCCGGTTACGGCTTCGAGTCGTATTCTCGACGGCAATATCGCCGCGGACGACGCGACGGTCTGGCGTCGGTTGCGGGACTCCGGCGCCGTCTTGATCGGCCATGTGCACAATGACGAGTTCGGGATCACGACCAGCACGCTGCAGGTCGGAAACCCTTGGAACACAAGTGAAACGGTCGGAGGGTCCTCGGGCGGCAGCGCGGCCGCCCTAGCCGCCAGGTTCGCGCCGTTGGCGATCGGCACCGATACGGGCGGTTCGCTGCGCATCCCTGCTTCGCGGTGCGGCGTCAGCGCGATCAAGCCGACCTTCGGCCGCTGCAGCAAATACGGCGTCATCCCTGTCGTGTGGACGAGGGACCACCCGGGACCGATGGGCCGCAGTATCGCAGACGCCTCGCTGCTCTTGAACCACATGGCGGGAGCCGATCCGTCGGATCCCGTCACTGCCATTGCCCCGCCGATGCCCGGCGGAGGTTTTCCGATCGCCGCGGTGGGCGGCGCGAAACCGTTGGCGGGGAAGCGATTCGGAGTTCCGCACACCGCGACCCAGGAACTGCCTGCCGAGCTGGGAAGGCTGTTCGCGCGCTTCCTCGCTCTGGTGACGGAGCTGGGTGGCTCCATCGTGGACGTCACGATGCCTGCCCTGCCGGACGGACTCATCACCGGAGACGCTGTCGAGCTGGGGGTCTATCACCGGCAGTGGGCGGACCGGTTGCCTTCGTATGGGCCTCCCGCGGCGGCGGCCGTGGCGATGGGCCTCGCCTCGCTCGCGAGCCCTGCCGCGGATTACTGGCAGCTCGAACGTAGTCGCGCGAGATACCAACGGGACTACAACCGCGTATTCCGCGACAGCGATCTCGCCGCGCTGGTTCTCCCCGGCGCGACCACGGACGGGATGCAGCGCAGCGCAGCCACAGCATCGATCCTTGCCGTGGATGCCGGACCGACGACCTGGGCCAACTACACCGGCGCTCCGGCGATCGCCCTGCCCGCAGGACGCTCGGCTACGACCGGGATGCCCTTCGGCGTGCAACTCGGCGGACAGGTGTGGGCCGAAGCGGACCTGATCTCGATCGCACTCGAACTCCAGGCCGCCGACCCGTGTTGGCGCGATGCGCCCACACTGGCCCCCAGCCCGCGCGCCTTGCCCGAGATCGGCCTCCAGCAACCGAGCCCAGGCCTCGACCCCACGAACACCGACGCCTCTGCACCCGCATTCAGTTTCGTCCCGACCAGCGCAACGTAACTGCCGACCCCTTCCAGCCGTCCTCATCCCCCTGGCGGGAAGCAAGGTCGCCCACCCCGCTCCGACCACCCGTTTTCACAATCCGCCCCCGATTAGATAGACTCGCGGGGCCGAAAGGCACGCCGCCTTAGCTCAGTCGGTAGAGCGCTTCACTCGTAATGGTCAGTGTTGTTGTGCGGCAATCGAATTCCTGTTGATCCTGTTAGTGGTCGTTGCCGTTGGCGATGCGGTCCGCCCATCAGCGTAGATACTCGTCTACCTGCGTGGATCTATCTGTTCATCGGGCGATCGGAAGTGCCCTCGGTGTTCGAGTATCTGTGTACTGCAGGCGGATTCGGTGGTTTTCGGCTGGATTCGGCGGGTTTCGGTGGGCGGAGTTTGCCGAGATCTTGTCGGTGTTTCGGCCGGCTGGAGCGGACTGGTTACCGAGCAGCGACGGGCTCGGAGGGGATCGCGAAAGTTGATGCCGTTTAACGGCGTGTCGCACCGCGTGTCGCGAGAGGGGAGGTGGAGGGTGTCTGTGCTGCCGTGAGGGATGTTGCGCGGCTGTCGATCACGTGGATATCCTGACTTGGCTATCAGAACTGTGGGTGTGGTCTCACCGCAGTTGGCGTCGGAGGACTTGTACGGCGCGAATCCGGCTTCGTCGGACCCAGCAGGTTCCGCGTACCGGTGTCGGTCCCCCATTCGTGCCGTTTTGGCGCGCGACGCCAGGAGTCCACCTGAATGCCTGCTATCAACCGAGGGCACTACCACGAAGCCCGGTTCAAGATTGCGCCCGGCAAGTATCAGACTATCTACGACGGGAACGGCAAGCCCGTCCGGTACTCGACCAAGAAGTTGGCTCAGACCGCCTGCAAAGAGGCCGAGATCGAGTATCGGCTGCTGGGCACGGTCAGGTCGGTGCCCGTGCCACAGGCACCCGTTTCCGTTGCGGCGCCGACCCTCTCAGCCTGGGCTCTGCCGTCGGCCTCTGACCCAGGCGATCAGAAGTTCGAAGACTATGTGGAGGAGTGGTTGGACGACCAGGATCTGGCCGACACCACGATCTACAACTACGAAAGCCACATCCAGGTTCACCTGCTGCCGACCTTCGGGCCGGTGCCGCTGAAGGAGATCACGCGGAAGTCCGTCGTTGAGTGGGAGAAGGGATTACGGGCAGCGGGGTATGCGGCCGACAGTATCACCGCCTATCGGGCCGTTCTGCACGTGATCTTGGAGGACGCGGTCGAAGCCGGGAAGGTTCCGGTCAATGTGGCGCGCCGGAAGCGAAACCGTGGGCGCCGCACCGGAAGGAGGTCGAATCGCGCACCGGAGAAGGTGATCACGAACGCGGTGGGAGCACTGCTGATCGCTGAGCGGATGGCGTTGTTGTCGGGCCGGGATGACGAGTTCGTGGCGATGATCCTGAAGTTCTACACGGGCATGCGGATCGGGGAGTTGATCGGCCTGGAAGCCAAGTACGTCACCGACCATCGGATTCGTGTCGAATGGCAGCTGGCCGAGGTCGCCGGGAAGCTGATCAAGTGCGAGCCCAAGAACGGATCTCGGCGCGACATCGACTTGCCAGAGTTCCTGTGGCGCATGCTGGTTGGGTTCATGACGCGCACACCGAGACTGCCTTGCGCCTGTCATCAACTCGGTTATGTGTTCGGCGGCCAGGCCAAGCGACGCAGCCGCCGCAGTTCCAGCGGTATCACGCAGAGGATGATCGCGCAGCGTGCGGAGGTGACGGTAAGCACGGTGTCGCTGGTGCTGCGGGGCCGATCGAATGTGTCCGAGGTGACGCGTCGCCGAGTACTGCGGGCGGCGGATGAGCTAGGTTACGCCAGCCCCGTCGTAGGTGCCGAAGCAGGCCACTGGCGACGTTCAGGCTTTTACGCCTGGTTGCACACGCCGGCGGTGTCGGGTTGGTACCCACAACGCGGGAAGACCTCGCCGAAACATCCGGTACCGGTGAGTGCTGATGCCTTTCCTGGCGTTCCGGTACGTGGACGCAATGCTCACGGCCGCGCCGACACGTGCTGGATGCCGATCGCGAATGGTATGACGCCACAAGGGAATCGGCATTCGCACCGGACTCTGTTGGAGGAGCTGGGGACGCCGCAAAAGCTGATCAACGCGCGGATCGGCCACGAGGACTCGTCCGTCCAATCGAGGTACACGCACGTCACGCAGACGATGGTCGACAAGTTGATGGACGATCTGACTCGTGTGTGGAACGAAGCCCTCGATCGACGACTGGAGATGTCGGCGAACTCTCCGGTGGCGGTGCTGGACGGACTGTTGCGAGAGCGAGCCGAAAAGCTTCAGCAGCAGGACCTAGTGGTGGCTGCGTAAGCGACTCTGGCGGTGACTGGTCCTAGCGGATCAGTCACCGCCAGGCGAGACTGAACCGTCCCGGGTTTGGGGCCGCTTCCTTTCTTGAGGAAGATGGTCTCCATCATGTCGA